>DGWH01000007.1 GCA_002395225.1 Christensenella sp. UBA4263 | reverse complement strand
GCAGAAAGAATGCCGTTGACCATCTCCGGTGTGCGGAAATGAACGGGTTTAATTCCGTGACCACGGGCTGCCAGACAATTATTGCGGATGGCCTCAAGGGAACGGATGAGGTAGAGGTGCCGGTCCCCAATGGGGAGTTCTGCAAGACGGCGCTCATCGGACGTGCCCTGATGGATGCGGATATTCTGATTTCCCTGACCCATTTCAAGGGCCACGAGGAAACCGGATTCGGCGGCGCGCTGAAAAACATCGGCATGGGCGGCGGCAGCCGTGCCGGAAAGATGGTTCAGCACAATGAAGGAACGCCCCGCGTGGATCCTGAACGGTGCCGCGGATGCAGAAAATGCGCCAAATCCTGCGGCAGCGATGCCATTTCCTACGGGGAGAACCATAAAGCCTGGATTGATCCGGATAAATGCAAGGGCTGCGGCCGCTGCATCGGTGCCTGTAATTTTGACGCGATTGAGAATATCAATTCCTCCGCCAATGAGCATCTTTGCTGCAAGATTGCCGAATATACCCAGGCCATCTGTCATGACCGGCCCTGCTTCCATATCAGCCTGATTATGGATGTATCGCCCAACTGTGACTGCCATGATGAAAATGATGCCCCGATCCTGCCCAATATCGGCATGCTGGCCTCCTTTGACCCGGTGGCACTGGATCAGGCCTGTGTGGACCTGTGCCAGAAGGCAACGCCGGTGCGGAACAGTCAGCTGGGGGACAACCTGGCCAAACCTGACTGGCATCATCATCATGATCATTTCACGGACAGCAATCCCAATGTCCACTGGAAGGAAATGCTGATTCACGGGGAGAAGATCGGCCTTGGAACCCGGGAATATGAACTGCATGTCGTTCGTTAACGGCTGAACACGTTAAAACAGCAATCCCCTCAGATTCCGTACATTTCACGGAATCTGAGGGGATTTTCGGTGGTTTATCTGATTCTGGCCATTTCATGGTTGGAATAGGCGGGATCCTCCGTTACCTCACGGATGACGTGAATCCCCTTCGGGAACGAGATCTCCTGATCCCGGCTGTGGAGCTTGATTTCCATGATGGCGGTGTCCGGCAGGTCCGGGAAGATGTCAATCTCGCAATACAGTCCGTTGACGCTCAGACAGTAACGTTCCTTATGGATCGTGCGGTAAGCGGGATCTGCCTGCACCATCAGGGAAAGATACTCTTCCTGCGAGAGGCGTTCCTCCTCTTCCACCACTTTCATGTCACTGAGTTTCTTTTTCCGCTTCTTGAAGTAGATGTAATGGCCGTTGGATCCGCGCTGACGGATGCGCAGCTGTTCGGTATTCTCATCTGTTTTCAGATACGTCTGGATGATGTCCACCCGTTCACAGTTGGGCAGGGACTCAAGCACGCGGGCTTTGGGGCGTTCGATGAGGAACTTCCGCTGAACCTTCATCGGGTCCGATTCACCCAGGTAGGTGGTGATTTCCTGAATGAGCCGGAGCATCTTTTCTTCAAATTCGGTGGTGTTGTCGATGATCCGGAAGTACGGATGTCCCGTCCAGGCAGCAATCAGCTTGTCATCCAGTGCGGCAGCCTCTTCAACCGTTTCCGTCCGCGCCTGGTTGTTTGAAAGGGTGTAGTATTTTTCCGCGCCTTTCGCCGCTGTGACCAGATGGAACACCGCGTCATACTGATCCCGCAGTTCCACTTTTCCGACCTGCAGCTGCTTGAGCACCCAGCTGAATTCCTCCGCAGTCATGTACGCACAGTTATCCATTGCGGCTCTGTCACAGACAATGAGAATCTTGTTGCTGGTCATGGTCCGGGCAATTTCGGTAAATGCGTTTTCTTTTGCTCCCTGCAGCTGAATCAGATGCAGCTGATAATTCCGGTTGGAATGATTGAGCCATGGTGCGGCGCCGCCGTTGATGAGCTGTGTCGCGGTTTCATCGACAAACAGAACCACATACCCCAGCTTTGTAAAGGCGTTCTGAATCCAGCTCATGGCCGTGGTTTTTCCTGCACACGGGCCGCCGGTAATCACGATCTTGGTGATCTTTTTTGCCTCGGGCGATGAACGGAGCAGTTCATCCAGAGAAACCTCAAGTGCGTCGGCAAGCCGGCTGACGACGTCAAGCCCCGGTTTTCCTTTTCCATTTTCCCAGTTCGAAATGGTTTTGCTGGATACACCCACTTTTGCGCCCAGCTGAGCCTGGGAAAGATGGACTTTTTTTCTGAGCTGAGTCAGAAATTTACCGAATTCAGCATTTTGCATGTCTCCACCTCCGTGAAAAGTATAGTTCATCTTCCTGACAGATGCAAGATGATCTTCCATTCTCCTGTTTACTTTCTAACGGGCCGGGAGAATTCATTCTGCGGCAGAGGATCGGCGCCGGATTGCCGGAACGGGGGAAAGAATGACTCAATATTCGCTCGGCCAGCGTTCATGCATGGTTGGCTTTTCATCCCAGTAACGGAAGTTGTGGATGCCGGGACGATAGAAACCGTCACAGGCGTCATTTCCGTTCATGCACAGCACGAACTCCGGCAGCACTTCTACAATCTCCGCAGGAATCAGGACAATGTAATCCGGATCGTCATCGGATGGCTTCTCTACCCATATTTTTTGACCAACGTACATCTCATCAGCCCAGATTGTGTTCGCCATGATAATCATCCTTTCAAGGGCTTTCACAAGGGGTGCAGCTAAAAAATCCTGGTGGTCTGTTTCTTCGAAAAATTCCTTATTTCTGTGGTTTTCTCTGCTTCTATCCATTTTTCTGCTTTCAATCGGCAGGAGGCGGATCCCTGATCATACAGGAAAGAGCCCTTGCGGGGCGGGAACAGTCAGATGAAGTCTTCCCGCCAGGCGGCCATGGGCAGAGTGAAGTGCTGCATGGGAATGCTCTTAAAGGTCAGGCTGTGATCACGCAGCACCTGCTCCAATGATTCGATGATGCCGGGGATTTCGTACATGGCCAGGAAGTCGACGCGGAATTCCCCGCAGTGCTCAATCACATTCAGGTGCAGGGTGTTTCCGGCCGCAGGCTGGCAGAGGAAGCGGATGTCCGTCATCTGATCCGCATAGGCGGTTTTGTGCATGGAGCCGATGTAATCGAGATAGAAGGTGTCGTGGCTTTGCGTCGTAAACCTGGCGGGCTTGCTCACCTCCTCGCGGAAATCCGTGGCCTGTTCCATGCGCGCACGGTACATCTGACTAGCCGCGTTGTTGATGGTGCGGATTATGTCCGGGTTCATCTGCTGCTTCAGCATGCTCCGGAGCTGGACGGCGCGCTGGTCAAAGGGCAGCGCGTCCATGGGCGTGCCGCTGATGGACATCTGGATGCGGCTGGAGCAGTTCTTGAAGGTCTCCTCGCATCCCAGCTGCCGCCGGATAGAGATGGGGATGTTGGAAACTACGGGGGCGTTAATATCGGGATGCTGCCGCCGGATGGCCTCATCCACCAGCATGGACAGCATGATGGAGGGGGAGGTGCCGTTGGCCTTTACAAAGCGCAGTGTGTTTTCCTTGCGGAAATAGTGCCAGAAGCAGGTGAGGATGCCGAGGCTGTTTCCGATCACAGAGCCCAGGATAATGCCGGTCATGCCAAGGAACCGGGTCAGGATGACGGAGAAAATGATATTTCCACCGATCTGGAATCCATAGCAGATGTTGTTGCACAGCTCGTCGCCGTCACTGTAGATCATCTGTTCCAGATAGAAAATGACGATGGTCAGGAAGGCATTGATTGGAACCAGACGGTAGTACTCAAGTGCATGTTTCAGAATATCGCCCGTGATGCCGGCCACGCTGAAATAGACATTCTGAAGCGCAAAAATCATAAACGCAGAAAGCAGCCCGATGCCTACGCTGAGGATCAGGCCCTGGCCGTAGATTTCGTTCGCCCGGTCCTTCCGCATGGCACCGATTTCCCGGGTGAATACAATTCCGACGCCCGTTGAAAGCAGATCGCCGAAGAAGGTCACAATGGCTGTCACAGGGGTAATCGCATTAATTGCGGCGATGCGCCGAGCCGATGAAGTGTCCGGCAATGATGCTGTCACTGAGCAGCATCAGATACATCACCGCTTTGGTGAACGTACCGGATATCAGCATGGAACTGAATTTTTTCTCGCAAAAGCCTTTCATGATTCTGCATCCAATCTCACGCTTAAGGCTTTAAAGCGCAGGGCTGTCCCTGACTTTGCTGCAGCAGGGAACTGCGCACAGAGGCGAATACAGGGTGTGTTGAAAAACCTGCGCCGTGCAATATACCAGTAATTCAAACTAACGTCAAGGGGAGTGCACAGGATTGTCAAAGTGTCAAGGTGCAAAAGTGTTACTGTTCACGGATTTTCACTCGATCCAGGGACAAAGCAGCAATGAAGCAGTACACCGGGACAGAGTAAACGGAAAAAGGCTGCGGAAAAAACCAGCACCCTGATGACAAGGCAGAAAAGATCGGGCGGTTTATTGAGAAAACCCGGAAATTGACGGGAACGATAAACGGGTTTGACGACATGCTTTGGAATCTGCTGGTGCAACGCCTGATAGTGGATGATCACATCTGCCTGGCGGGAAAGCGGCATGGGTGGCGACTTTTTTGTCCGCGAGACACACTGACAGTCGGTGCTCTCCTCCTCAGGTCTCAATTTTGGTCATTTGACAGAGCAGCATTACAGGAGGCCTGGATTTGACTTACTGTCGAATGGCCTGCCATCTCTTGAACGTATCTATGTCGCTCAAAAATCCGTGAACAGGTACTTGTCAAAACGCGCTTTATCCGCAAAAGCCGAATTCCTTATTGAACATTCCAGTCTGATTTGGTAGAATTCTGTTCCTGAATGGCAGTTTTCTTTGGCAGATTTATGCCAAAACCGCCGTCTGCTTCCCATGAGCGAATAGCGAGGTGTCTTCCTCGTCAAAACTGTTTCCAGCGGAAAGGAGTTTTATGTCATGAATGCAGCGGATCGCCTGTTTCTGGAGATTCTGTTTGTCGCTGCGATTCTGATGACGATTTTGTTCGTCAACAACATTTTCCTTTACAAGCAGAAGATCAAGGATCGCATTTCCATGATGCTGATCTCGGGGATAGCCACGTGCGTTTTTGAAATCCTGTGGGTTGTCATTGAAAAACATCCGGCACTGACCGTGCTCACCTATCTGTGCGTCAGTATCTATTGTCTGTTATTCGTTCTCTTCGCCGCCCTTCTGAACCAGTATATGCTGGAACGTCTGGGCCTGCAGCCTTCAAAAAAATGGACCTTTATCGGATACGTGCTGCCCGTAGCGATGATTGCGGTGCTCTGCCTGACCACGCACTGGACACGGCTGCTGTTCTGGGTGGATCAGGGCGGCGAGGTGCATACGGAGGTGTTCTTTGACACCTTCTTCCAGGGCGTCGTTTATCTGTACATGTTTACCCCTCTGTTCATTGCCATTTACTATCTCACCGTGGGCAAGAACAAGCGGCCCGCCGGCGTAGAGATCCCCTCGAGCCTGTTTGTATTCGGCATCATGGCTCCTGCCCTTTACATGCTGGAGCTGCTGCTTCTGGATGAGGGGATGGATGCGTACGAGAATACGTCGCTGCCCATTTCCCTGGCCCTGGTGTTCCTGGTCACCAACGTCAGCACCCATAAAGCGCTGAACACCCGGGCGAAGATGGAGGCGGTGGAATCGGATCTGCGCATCGCTTCCAAGATTCAGGCCGACGCTCTGCCGACCGTCGCGCCGGAGTTTCCCGAACATCCCGAGGTGAGTCTGCGCGCCAGCATGAATACCGCCAAGGAAGTAGGCGGCGATTTCTATGACTACTTCGCCATCGATGACTACCGCATCTGCTTCCTCATCGCCGATGTATCCGGCAAAGGCACGCCGGCGGCACTGTTTATGATGACCGCCAAGACCATGATCAAGGACTACGCGACGTCGAAGGAAAGCACCTCGGAAATTTTCAACGCCGTCAACCTTCGCCTGTGTGAAAACAACGAGTCGGGCATGTTTGCCACCGCCTGGATCGGCATTCTGGATACCCGGACGATGATGCTGCAATTCACAAACGCCGGGCACAATTATCCGGTCTATATGCGTGCAGAGAAGCCCTGTGAGATGATTAAGGACGTTCACGGGCTGTTCCTGGGCGGCATGGATTTAACCCGATACAAAAAGGCGGAGATTCAGCTCGAACCCGGCGACCGGCTGCTGCTGTACACCGACGGCGTGGTTGAGGCTCACGACCGCGACGACAAGCTGTACGGGGACGATCGCCTGATGGTCATGGTAGAGAAAACCCGGGATCTTCCGGGCGAGCAGGTGCTGGAGCGCATTTTTGAGGATGTCAGCGAATTTGCCGCGGGGGTTCCCCAGTTCGACGACATCACCATGGTTGTTCTGACAATTCAGGGGCAAGGGGGTGATGCACAATGATGAATATCATCCAAAATCGGAACAATAATCAGCTGGTCATTGTCCTGGAAGGCCGGCTGGACATTTCCACCGCACCGGATCTGGATAAGGTTGTCAACAACGATCTGGATGGCGTGACAGAACTGGTCTTTGATCTGGAGAAACTTGACTACATCTCCTCCGTCGGCCTGCGTGTGCTGCTCTTTGCACAGAAGAAGATGAACAGGCAGGGCTCCATGAAGGTGATCAACGTCAATGAAATGGTGATGGATGTATTTGCAGCAATGGGCTTCGCGGATATCATGAAGATCGAACAGAAATAATAATTGATAATTAGATTAGGAGAAAAATTTCATGAAACTGACCTCGAAAAAGAACGGAAATGAACTGACTGTCCAGCTTTCCGGTGAGATGAACACGATGACTGCACCGGAGCTGAGCGCCCTTCTTGCCAAGGAACTGGGCGGTGTAAAGAAACTGATCCTTGACTTTGCCGAGTGTGACTACGTCTCCTCCGCAGGCCTGCGTGTTCTGCTTGCCACGTTCAAGCAGATGAGTCAGGCAAAGGGCAGCATGGAACTGGTCAATGTGGGTGTGAATTTCAGGAACGTACTGAAAAACACAGGCCTGGATGCTGTATTTGGCATCTTTTGAGCACCGATTCTCCGTGAAAGAATGGCATGTCGCGCAGCGACAGATCATCAAAATCCGGGTCATGACAAAGTCACTCAGGCAAGTGACCAACAGTGAGGCGCGCAAGGAATGGCCCTGTCGCGTAGCGGCAAGGAGGACAATTTAGGCCTCGGGCAAGGCTGGCCCGGCAAAAGACCAGCATGGAGGCCCGCAAAGGAGTTGCCCTGTCGCGCAGCGACAGTTTGTCAAATCCAGGCCTCAGACAAAAGCAGCTCCGGCAAACAACCAACAGTGAGGCCTGCAAAGGAGCAATGACACATGGGTGAGGAAAGCTTTTTGAGAATACCTGCCCGGCTGGAGGGGATGGATCTGATTCTGTCCTTTGTCAGTTATCTTCTGGATGCACACGGCTGTACGCCTCAGGCACGTACTCAGCTGCGCATGGCAGTGGAAGAACTGTATGTGAACGTGACGCTCTATGCCTATCCTTCCGGGGAAGAAGGCTGGGCTGAGATTCGTGGCTGCGTGGAGAATGGTACTGCGACGTTTAGGCTCATCGACGGAGGCGTGCCATTCAACCCGCTGGAAAAGGAAGATCCTGACATCATGCTTTCCGGCGAGGAACGCGGAATCGGCGGTCTGGGCATCTACATGGTGAAAACCATGGTGGACGAAGTGGAATACGAATACCGGGACGGCTGCAACCAGCTGTTACTGAAAAGAAAGATCTGAACGGCATAAACCATCACACCCTTTCTCCCATCATTGAGGAGAAAGGGTGATTTTGTTTATCCGGTGCGAAGCTGTCCTGCCGCACAGAGTCAGTTTGGAAAAACAGGGCATCAGGAATGCTGCGGCTCTCCCCGGGCCGCGGCTCATAAAGAAGATGACAGGAGAGGGGGACGGTTCCATCTGCCATGCCCTCGCATGCATTATGATCTTCCGCAGCACCTCGTCTGCTGCACACAGGCGGCAGGTCTCGCCGAACGCTGAAACGCGGGGAAAGCGTGCCCGATTCCACCATCTGAGCTGTTCCGCCCGCGGATGGCTCTGGGCACTGCACCGGCCACAGATGATCTGCAGAATGTCCTCCATTTTTTCTGCATATAGCCTTTCTTTTCGCTCCGTGAGGTGAGAAAGGATCCTTTTTGTCTGTTCCGGGCAGATGGCTGGGGATATTCTGAATACCATGCAGATTGACTTCCTCAACCGGGTCGCTCTTTGGTATAATGACGGGCACCGGGAATAATCGGAGAAGGGGATGGAAATGAGAATTTTACTGGCAGAGGATGAAAAGAGAATGGCGGCAGCGGTTGTGGCGCTGCTGAAGCAGGAAAAGTATGATGTGGATCATGTGGAAGACGGCGCTTCAGCGCTTGAGGCGCTGGAGAGCGGTGTATACGACGTGGCGGTTCTGGATGTAATGATGCCGGAAATGGATGGGTTTGAGGTGGCCAGGCGGGCCAGGGGCAGAGGGGTCAAAACCCCGATCCTGATGCTGACGGCAAAGAGTCAGCTGGATGATAAGGTAACCGGCCTGGACAGCGGGGCGGATGATTATATGGCCAAGCCCTTTCAGACCAGGGAACTGCTGGCCCGGCTTCGGGCACTGGCCCGCAGGAATACAGGCTTTCAGGATGAAGGCCTGCACTTCGGCGATCTGATCCTCGAACCATCAAAGGCCACGCTGACCTGCACAAAGACGGGACAGAGTGTCCGGCTCAGTGAAAAGGAACTGCATATCCTTGAGTACATGTTTAACAATCACGGGAAGATCATGACCAGGGAACAGCTGGCGGTCAAGATCTGGGGCTTTGAGAATGAGGCTGAGTACAACAATGTCGAGGTGTATATGTCCTTTACACGCAAGAAACTGGTTTTTGTCGGTTCCGGCGTTGAAATAAAGGCGGTTCGCGGCCTGGGATATGAATTGAGGGAGAAAGATGTTTAGACGATCCAGAAGAAAAATCATTCTGGCCATCATGGGCTCCCTGATGCTCCTGTTTGTCCTGACGCTGTCCATTATCATGCTTGCCAGCTATCAGGAAATCCGTCACCGGAATATGGAAATTCTGACCCGGTATGTGGAACTCCATTCTCTTCCGCCAGAAACGGACGGGGCAATGCCCGGACCGGAAGGTGGGACGGAGGCTCCGGAGGAACCCGCGCCGGAACAGGGGGAGCGGATGGAAATGCCGCCGGGCCCAGAGCCGGAGGGGTGGAACAGGCCGGGCGGTCCGGGACCGGGAAAAACGCCGCTGGATCAGCGGCCGGATTATCAGCTGGCGACGTTTTATTCGATTTCCTTCGCCGAAGATGGCACGGTTTTGGCGGTTGACAACGGACACACGGATGTTCTCAGTGAAGAGAAGCTCACGGAAATTGCCAAAGGGATCCTTGATTCCGGAAAACGAAGCGGCAGAAAAGGAAACCTGACCTATATGGTTAGCGATAAACCCGGCTATACGCTGGTTGCCATGATGGACAACACGGTGTCGGAAAGCGGTCTCAGTACGCTGCTGCGCAATGTGCTGATCATCGGCAGCGGGGCTATCGTCCTCATGTTTCTGCTTTCACTGGTTCTTGCAAGACAGATCATCCGTCCTCTGGAGGAAAATGACCGGATGCAGAAGCAGTTTATTTCAGATGCCAGTCATGAACTGAAAACGCCGGCGGCCGTCATCAGCACCAATGCGGAGATGCTCTCAAGGGAAATCGGTCCCAACGAATGGCTGTCCAATATCCTGTATGAAACGGAGCGGATGGACGGCCTGGTCAGACAGCTGCTGGATCTGTCCCGGGCAGAGAATACGGATGCGCCGGTGGAGCAGGTGGATTTTTCGCGCATTGTGACCGGGGAGGCACTGGCATTTGAGGCACTGGCGTTTGATCAGGGCAGGACGATAGAGGACAGCGTCGAGGAAGGCATTTCCCTGACGGGAAATCCCACACAGCTGACTCAGATCGTCTCCATCCTGCTGGAGAACGCCATCCGGCACAGCACCGGCCGGGAAATCCGTCTGTCCCTTAGGCGTCAGGGGAATGCGGCGGTGCTGGAGGTCAGAAATGAGGGGGAAGCGATTCCTCCGGAAAAGCTTCAGCATCTCTTTGACCGGTTTTACCGGGTGGATGAGGCCAGAACCGACAACGGACATCATTACGGACTCGGACTGGCCATTGCCAAGGCCATTGCGGAAAAGCATGGCGGAAAGATCGGCGTAACCTGCCGGGATGGAACGATTCAGTTCACGGTTTCTGTCCCGATAAAAAAAGTGTAACTGTTTGGTAACCCCCTCTCTCTGGATTTCTGTTCCGCGAGTTCCTGACCTGTTTCCTTTCAAGTGTCTGGAAGGGGGAGAATTCAGTCTTGCCGATAAGTCATCGAGTTTTTGTTGCTTTTAAACCCTCGGTTCTCGTATAATCGATTTGGTTCATTGAGTCCTCTCAGGGGGTTAAGATTCCGCACTGACAAAGAACGACATGAAAGGGGCCGGGAATGTGATCGAAAGCTGTTTGGGCATCAGCCGCCTGTTCGACCAGATCGGATTCATTGCGCCGCTGTTCAGTTCGCCAGAACCGGCAATCCATTCCTCAGCGCGGACCTATTCCCGAACGGCAAGAGTCACGAGTGGCCGCTGTACGATCTGGAGAACAAGGTTGTGATGATCTTCGATGAATTCAATATTCATCCGGAAAAGGATCTGAGAGAAAGATCCTTGGCTGGGAAAGAATCTGTTTCCTGACAAACTACGATTGCTTCTAAAGTATCAATGGCGTCAACCTAACAGGTAACGAGCGATTATCTCCGAACGTATTATGAAAATCGGCGGAATAATGTTCGTATTTGCTGACTATTTCAATTTCTTTACCATAACCTATTAATGATACCTCCTTTGACATATTTCTCTTATCGGATTATAATATAGCATCATAATCGAGAGGAGAAACGAATGTCCATAGTACTTCAACATGATTCAAGGGCAAATGTCACTTACGCTTATCATAACACTGTAATATGGGACAAGGTCCAGAAGAAATCAAGCACTAGCCGAATTCTTATTGGCAAAGTAGATCCTGAAACAGGTGAAGTAGTCAAAACTTCAGGTAAGCGACGCAAGAAGCAAATCGACGATAAGACGATTGATAGCGAAATAGTGGAGTTTAACAAAAAAGTCAGGGAG
>DGWH01000117.1 GCA_002395225.1 Christensenella sp. UBA4263 | reverse complement strand
GATTTCTTCTGGACCTTGTCCCATACTACAGTGTTATGATAAGCGTAAGTGACATTTGCCCTTGAATCATGTTGAAGTACTATGGACATTCGTTTCTCCTCTCGATTATGATGCTATATTATAATCCGATAAGAGAAATATGTCAAAGGAGGTATCATTAATAGGTTATGGTAAAGAAATTGAAATAGTCAGCAAATACGAACATTATTCTGCCGATTTTCATAATACGTTCGGAGATAATCGCTCGTTACCTGTTAGGTTGACGCCATTGATTGCTGAACATGCTGGATAAATTCAACTGAAAGAGTGCGTTATTCCGTAATCTTTTCCCAGGAGGGCTGGATTCGGACACATGGGTTTTGCGGTGCAGCTTACAGCAGGTCTTCACGGGATAAAATTCCCCGAAGCGCTTCAATCTGCGAATCGCTGGCGGCGGTAAACGGGAAGCTGGGAATATTGCGGACCGGTACCCCGCGAAGTGCGGCTGCGGCCTTGATGAACGGGATGAACGGGGCACCGACGGTATAGATGTCCATAAGGCGATTGATGACCTGCTGGAGGCGGGCGGATTCAGCCCAGTCTCCGCGGTTGACGGCGGCTGCCCAGCGATGGCAGACCTCAGGGGCGACATTGGAAAGGCCTGCGATGCAGCCATCTCCGCCGCAGAGGACGTTATGGGCGAAGTTGTCATCAAATCCGGAATAGATCTCAAAATCCGGCCGGACTGGTTTGACGGCCTTAATGAGTTCGCGGGTGTGGTCAAGGCCTGAAATGGTGTCCTTGATGCCGACAATATTCGAATGAGCCTGGGCAAGCCTCAGGACAATGTCGGCGGGAATGGTGTATCCGGTGCGGTCCGGGAAGTTATACAGATAGATCCGGCCGGGGATTTCCTTTGCAAGGGTATCGTAGTAAGTGAAGATCTGTTCAGGGGTGAGAGGGAAATAATAAGGGGAGACGACTATGACGGATTCGGCACCCTCGGCCAGAGCATAACGGGAAAGCTCCAGCACGTTGGAGAAGTCCATGTCAGCAGTGCCGGCAATGATGGGAATCCGGCCCTTTGCGCACGTAACGGCCAGAGAAATCAGGCGCTTCTTATCCTCCAGGGAGAGAGCAAAGAATTCCCCGATGCTGCCCAGTACCAGGATGCCGTCCACGCCGCCTGTGATGAGATGCTCGTAGAGTGCAGCACATGCCGCTTCGTCAATCTTCCCGTTTTCAAGGAACGGTGTTACCGCCGGTGTGATGTACTTTGCCATTGTGTACCTCCTTTGCAGGCCTCATTGTTGATCATTTGCCGGAGCGGCATTGCATGAGGCCTGGATTTGACTTACTGTCGCTGCGCGACAGGGCCGCTCCTTTGCAGGCCTCAATGTTGGTCGTTTGCCGGAGCTGCTTTTGTCTGAGGCCTGGATTTGACAAACTGTCGTTGCGCGACAGGGCAACTCCTCAACTATGGTCATTTGCCTGAATTTGACACCCTGTCGATGCGCGACAGGGCCGCTTTTCAGTATCCGGCACCCTGCATGGCAGAAAGCGCCGATTCGGTATATCGTTTGAGAATACCTTTCCTGACAGGCGGCTCCTTCAGGGACCAGGTCTTTTGCCGCTCCGCAAGAACGGCGGCCACGGCCTGTGCGTCCATGGGCACGCCGTCAATGCCGACGACATCCAGCGTCCGGGCTTCAATGTCATAGGCGATGATGTCCCCAGTATGAATGTAGGCAAGAGGTCCGCCGGCGGCTGCTTCGGGACTGACGTGCCCGATGGCGGCGCCTCTTGTGGCACCGGAAAACCGTCCGTCGGTGACAAGGGAAACATGCCCGTTGAGCCGCCGGTCGCAGACGATGGCCTCGGTGGTCATCAGCATTTCCGGCATGCCGCTGCCGCGGGGGCCCTCGTAACGGATGACCAGAATTTCCCCGGGATTGATTTCGCCGGCGACAACGGCATCATGCGCCGCTTCCTCACTGTCATAAACCCGGGCGCGTCCGGTCAGTTTCCGCATGTCCTCCGCACAGGCGGAGTACTTGATGACCGCACCCTCCGGTGCCAGATTTCCTTTCAGAATGGCAATCGAACCGGTTTCCCGGACCGCGTCAACCGGAAGGATAACCTGTTCCCGCCTGAGGCCATAGTTATGCAGATACCCTTCGTTTCGCTCGAAAAAGCCCTCGCGCTGGATGTCCTCCAGATTTTCACCCAGGGTTTTCCCGGTGACGGTCATGACATCCAGATCGAGGTAATCCCGCAGCGCCAGCTGCACGGCAGGAATGCCGCCGGCGAACCAGAAGGATTCGGTCAGGTGTTCGCCGCTGGGATTGATGTTCCCGATGTGGGGGATGATCCGGTTGATTTCATCGAACAGTTCGGGCTCCAGGGTGAGGCCCAGCTCCCGGGCAATCGAAGGCAGATGCAGTGTGGCATTCGTGGAGCCGCCGATGGCGCTGTGCACGATGATGGCGTTGCGGAAGCTTGCCGGCGTCAAAATGTCGGAGGGACAGATGCCAAGCTCTGCCAGCCGGATAATCTGGCGTCCGGCCCGGCGGGAATAGGCGAGAATGTCACGCATGGTAGCGGGAACCAGCGCACTGCCCGGCAGAGCTAGTCCCAGGGCCTCGGCCATGCACTGCATGGTGGAGGCGGTGCCGAGGAAGGTGCAGGCGCCGCAGGAGGGACAGCCGGTCAGCTTGTAATTTCGGATCTCCTCCCCGGTGATGCCGTCCTGCTCACGCTGACGCAGGGAGATGGAGCCGGCAACCAGTGAGGTTGTCTGATTGGGCCCTGGCCGCATGCTGCCGCCGGGAACAAAGATGGCCGGGATATTCACTCTGGCCATGGCTTTGAGGTGTGCCGGAATGGATTTGTCACAGGAGGAAATCAGAACCATTCCATCCCACGGGACAAAGCCGGCGTGCAGTTCAACCATGTCTGCCAGCGCTTCCCGGCTGGCCAGAATCATGTTCATGCCGTCATGCCCCTGGGCACAGCCGTCGCAGATGTCGGTTGCATGGAAACGGCCGGGTGCGCCGCCGCATTCATAAATGCCCCGGCAGATGTGTTCACTGAGCTGGTCGAGATGGGTGGAACCCGGATGGCTGTCGCCAAAGACATCCTCGACCAGAATCTGCGGTTTCCCGATGTCGGTTTCATCCCAGCCGGAGCCCAGCTGAAGGGCATCGAACTGTGCCCAGAGATTGCGCTCTCTTGTGCTGCGAATACTCATTGAAAGACCTCCCCTATGAAAGATGTCTGCAGATCCCGGCAATTTGCCGTTGCAGTTTTTTCCTGCGCAGATAGTACTGTCGTTCATCGTTTTTCGCTAAAAACTCTAGCACAGAAAAGTGCAGTTTGCAATAGCATTCTCTGTACGTGCAAAAGTGTACACCTGGCATGACCGGCAAATCGTTTAAGGCCGCTGCACAATGTGTCGGCCTGTGAGTGCGTCTTTTCTGATATGCTGGAATCAGTGACAATCCGAGGAAGAGCATTTCTTGGAAAATAAACCGCTTTTACAGGCTGAAAGCCACGATAATGTGATTTTTTGTCTTGATAATTCACAGTAATTGTGATTTAATGAGTGACGAGACGGGAAGATTGTATGGAATAAGCAGTATGCGGGAGGCAGGAAATGATTGGAGCAGAGGAATGTAAAGCCCGATATCCGTTCGGGATGATACAGAAAGCAGTTACTGCGTTTCAGGGGTGTCCCAAACGGGCGATTGAATAAAGAAGGTAAACGGGGAATGATGGCTCATTGTTCTGGTATATTCTGGCGTGATCTGTATTTGCTGTCCCCAACAGAATGTGTCTGAGAAACAGGATGAAAAGACACATTCCTAACGAACTGGAAGGAATATCTTTCATTTCGCAACAAGTCACAAATTATGTGACTTATTCACTAAATAAATCACATAATTTGTGACTTACTGACTTGCGAATGAAGCGGAGGTATAAATGAGACAATATGTGACAGGCGAGGAAACGACTGGTGCAGAGATACGTGAAGCCCGACAGCGGTTTGGGATGACACAGAAAGAGTTTGCCTCGTTTCTGGGATGTTCCAAACGGGCGGTTGAATCATGGGAGGCGAAAAACGGGCCGGTAACAGGACCTGTTGTCACGCTTCTGGATATATTATGGCGCCATCCGTATTTGCTGCCCCGACTGGAGGTGCCTGAGAAAAAGCTGAAAATGCGTCTCTGGTACATGTATCGGGATAAAGTCTGTACATTGATTGATGTGGATGATCTGCAGCGGGTGGTGGAAATCAAAAACTATACGGATGACCTGCTTTACTGTGCCTTTGGCGTCAAACAGCATCCGGAGTATGCGGATTATCTGGCTTTTCTTGAATCCAGGTGCTTTCCTGCCTCACGGGATAAACTGAAGCTGGAGCTGAAGGAAAGAGGAATTCCCTTTTTTGATCCGATGCTGATTATTGAAAAAACGGAAGGCCGAATGGCAGAGGATGATTTCTGGCTGAAAATAGAGAGGTAAGCGATGATAGAACTGTCCGGCAGTGATTATATCGGTCGTCCCTCTTCCAGGGGAAATCAGATGAAATTCAAGCGGGACGGTTACTGGTATAAAACCGATTATCTCGGATATGAAGGTCTGGCTGAATTCGCTGTTTCCGAACTGCTTCGATTCTCCGATCTTTCATCCGATGAGTTTGTCCAATACAGGCCTGAACAAATTGTCTATAACGGAAATGTCTTTAACGGCTGCTGCAGCCGTGATTTCAGTGAAGGATGGCAGTTGATCACACTGGAAAGGCTTTTCGAGCAGGCGTATGGTGCCGGAACCAATCAAATCATTTATGCTATTTCAGATCATGCAGAACGGCTTAAAACGCTCGTAGACAGGACAATAAGAATCACCGGTCTGAATCAGTTTGGGATCTATGTCAGTAAAATGCTTGCGATAGATACGTTTTTTCTGAATGAAGACCGCCATTCTCACAATATCGGGATTTTAACCAATGCACGGAAACAATTTAAACTGGCGCCATTATTTGATCATGGAAGCAGTCTCCTGTCGGATACAACACTTGATTATCCGATGAATCAGGATTATTGGACGCTCATCAATAAAGCGAGGCCTAAAACATTCTGTGAAGATTTTGATGAACAGGTGGATATTGCTGAGCAGTTGTATGGGGTTCAGATTCATTTTCATTTTGACTTTCATGATGTGTCGGATATTATTCGCTCAGCGAATATGTATAGTCCGAAAATTCAAAAACGTGTGATTGATCTGATTATGCAGCGGCGAAAAAAGTACCATTATCTTTTTGACGATTAACCCGGAAAATGGAATTGAATCGGCTTTTTAAAACGACGTTTATCTTTCTGAAACACAGTGTTCCTCTTTTGTCGGAGCGGTTTCGCTTTGGCCTGAATTTGATAATCTGTCGTTGCGCGACAGGTCCGTTTTTCAAAGCAGACGGGAAAAGCTGCTTTGAAAAAGTGTTGGGAATGTCCATGATCAAACAGCGGAGGAAAACAGAATGTCCGACCGCGGAACAGAAAAACTGAGAGAAGAAGTGAACCCGGTGTTTAATACGGCCAAAGCCTGTCTGCAGGTGATGTCGGAGCTGGGCGATACGGATGCCGGGGTGCTCATGGAGAAGATGGACATCCAAAGCGGAATGTCGATACCGGCCGGAGAAGGAATGACGCCGGAGATGAAGTAATTTGTGCTCCAGAAGCTGCGGCCCGGGTTTAATATCATGATCGAGGCACGTTTTTCAGCGGCAAACAGGCTGATTCTGGAAAGCGGTTTCAGCCGAACCGTCGATCTTCCCTGCGGCTATACCTCCAGGGGCATCCGTTTTTCAAGAGAGGATATCCGCTACTTTGGCATGGACCTGCCGGCGGTCATTGATGCGGTGGCACCCGCGGTGCGCGAACTGATCCGGGGGAATGAGCGCATCAGTTATCATGCGGTGGATGCAACCAATTACACCTCACTGGTTCGTGCACTGACAGGGGAAAAAGAACCGGGCCGGCGGGGAAGCATCGACCAGGTTAACCGTGATCCCAAAGAAGGTCTGCTGATCACCACGGAAGGAATGCTGATGAATCTGACCCAGTCCGAGCTGGAGCAGGTATTCATGCACATGCGGCGCCTCCTCCTTGAATTCGGAGGAAAATGGATCACGATGGATAATGAACTGGTAAAGGGGCAGAATCGGATCCTTGAGGTGCTGATGGAAGGGGAAGATGAGGCGGTTCGCGGCCAGATTGCCCGGAAAACAGCCGGACTCTTCCGGGTGGAAAACCGGTTTTTTGACGAAAATGAAGCGGAACACTTTGTCGGGGAGATGGGGCTGCGCGTTGAAAAGGTTCCCCTTTATGATTACCTGCCGGAACAGCTTCATTCACTTGAACAGATGTCGGATGAGAAAAAACAAGCCGTGCGGGAGGTCTTTAAAAAGGTGAATCTCTGGGTGATGACGCCCGGAGAAGGACAATCTCCGAACGTTCCTGTGAGGAAAAGAATTTCAGCGCACAGATGGCATGCATTGACGGGACACTTGAAGTTGCGCTTTCCGGGCGTGTGGATACACTGACGGCCCCGTCCCTTCTTGCCCTGTACAGGGAAACGACAGATGGCCGGGACATCCGCAGGATTATCATTGACATGAAAAACCTTGACTACATCTCGTCGGCAGGACTGCGTGTCCTTCTGATTATGCATAAGGCACTGGGTGCGGGCAGACGGCTCCAGCTGATTCATCTGAATGAGAATATCCGCAGCATTCTGGAAACAACCGGCTTTGAGGGTGTTTTTGACTGAAAAAGGCCCGTCTGCATTGACCGGATCGGACAAGCCGAACGGGAATTGCGTGTCAGGTGTTGACAGCGGGGCGCCGGATGAATGAACAGAACGACTGCCCGGGGGCGGGGTGCTGCGTATAAACAGAGGGGTTAAACGAACTGGAATCAGATGCCCCGGAGAAGACGGGGATGGTTCAGATTTAATGTTTTTTCAAACAAGAGAGAAGGGATAGGATGATGAAAGACAGATGTCCGTCGTGCGGCATGCTGCTTCTGCCGGATGAAAAAGTTTGCCCCAGGTGCGGTCTGGCGATTGACCCGGAGCAGATGGGGGAAACGCCGGAGACGGAACCGGCTGCGGAGGTACGCACAGCGGAACCGGTTCAGGAGCCGGTTCCTAAAACGGTTCCTGAGACGAATGTGCCGCATATGCCGGAGAATTCCGGGAAACCGGCAGAGACGGACGGGAAGACGTCCGGGGCTGAAAGCGTGACGGGCTATAACCCGGCTTCCGGCGAGATTCCAAAGACGATTGAAGAACTGAAAGCCTACTGTGCCTATCATGAAATGCAGCTGGCACGGATGCGCTTTTTCATCGGGGAGGATTATAAGTATCCCAGGGCATTCGGAATCTACCGTGACGGGGATCATGTGGTGGTGTACAAGAACAAAGCCAACGGCAACCGCGCGGTTCGCTACAGCGGACCGGATGAGGCCTATGGGGTGCGGGAACTGTACAATAAACTGCTGGAGGAGTGTCATGCGCGGAATATCTGGCCGGACGGACGTCCCCAGGGACGGGGCATGACGCGCAGGAGGCCGAACCGGCAGAAAGACTATTTTTTCCGGATTGCAGTGGTGGTCTTTATTATCATCTGCATTCTCTACTATGGGTATAATCACATCAAGCATTCCCACGACGGGTACTATCGGATGAATGACGACGGGATGTACTACCGTTACGGATCTGACTGGTATTACTCGGATGGCATTGCGGACTGGTATCTGGTGAGCATGCTCATGGATGATGGATCCTATGATGACTATTATCTCGGGGAGGACTATGACAGCAGCTGGGAATACGGAGACTTTTATGACTCTCAGGCCTGGGCGGATATTCAGGCGGAGGAGGAAAGCCACACCTCATCGTCGGATTATGATTCCTGGGACAGCAGCAGTACGGACTGGGATTCGGACTGGTAACTCTCCGGGCGTCATTGACAACGCAGTTGGAATCATGTAAGATACGCGGGCAAGAAATGTGCATACCGGCTGCGGTATGTGAAAGAATTAAGTTTCTCTGCCGGATGACCGGCGGCTGAAAGGAGCATATACATGGTACATACCATCGTAGGCGCCAACTGGGGCGACGAGGGAAAAGGGAAAATTACGGATCTTCTTGCGGTGAATGCGGATATCGTGGTTCGCTTCCAGGGAGGCGCAAATGCCGGACATACCATAATCAATGAATACGGACGTTTTGCTCTTCATCTTCTGCCCAGCGGAATCTGTAATCCGAACGTACTCAACATCCTCGGACCGGGTGTCGCATTTGACATAGAGGCCTTTTTGAATGAACTGGCAGATGTAAGGAAGATGGGGGTACCGGAACCCAAAATTGCGATTTCGGAACGTGCACAGGTGCTGATGCCCTATCACATCCTGCTGGACTGCTATGAGGAGGAACGCCTCGGAAAGGCTTCTTTCGGATCCACCAAATCCGGCATTGCACCGTTCTACGGGGACAAATACCAGAAGATCGGCATTCAGGTCTGTCAGCTGTATTATCCGGAGGTGCTGCGTGAGAAGCTGACCCACGCGCTGGATATCAAGAATGCCCTGATGACCGGCCTTTATCACAAGGATCCGGTGGATGTGGAGGCACTGATTGAAAAGCTCACCGGTCTGGCTGAAAAGATTCGTCCGTACGTGGCAGATACGGATGAAATCCTGATGAATGCAGTCCGTGACGGCAAAAATATTCTGCTGGAGGGACAACTGGGAACGCTTCGTGATCCGGATCATGGCATCTATCCCATGGTTACCTCCTCTTCGCCGCTGGCAGGCTATGCACCGGTTGGTGCAGGGGTCCCCGTGTGGTCCATCCGTGACATTACGGCAGTGACGAAGGCCTATTCCTCCTGCGTCGGCGCCGGTCCCTTTACCACGGAACTGTTTGGCGATGAAGCGGAAGAGCTTCGCCGCCGCGGCGGTGATCACGGCGAATACGGTGCCAAGACAGGCAGGCCGCGCCGTGTTGGCTGGTTTGATGCTGTGGCAACCCGTTATGGCTGTGAGATTCAGGGAGCTACGGAGGTGGCACTGACGAATCTGGATGTACTGGGCTATCTGGATGAGATCCCGGTATGCGTGGCCTACGAGTATGAAGGAAAACGTGTGGATCGCTTCCCTGTGACGCCGATGCTGGAAAAGTGTACGCCGGTATACGAAGTGCTGCCCGGCTGGAAATCGGATGTCCGGGGAGTGACCCGGTATGAGGACCTGCCGGAAAACTGCCGCCGCTATGTGGAGTATCTGGAAAAGCTCATCTGCTGTCCGATTACCATGGTTTCAAACGGCCCGCGCCGTCAGGAAATGATCTACCGCAAATCTGATTTGCCGCCGGTGATCTGCTGATTTCGGATGGGAAACAGATCTCATGGACAATATGATGATAATTTGAGAACAATGCGAAAACAGGAAGACGGTATACCGTCTTCCTGTTTTTACCTCAAAAGTCTCTGGACAGCTTCAGGTTGGCATGCCGGAACAGCTCTGTGGACCAAATTTAGCCTCAACAGATCCGGATTTGACAGAATATCATCTGCTATGTGTTCGATAGACCAACCAAGGAATCGGAGAATCCCATTTGAACCAAGTGCATGCAGAGCATCACGGATCTCATCCGCCTCTTTGCATGAATATGTGAATTCCTTGTTTACGGATTCGACATGTGCATTCTTCTCGCCCGTTTCTTCCAAAGAATTGTCGGATGGCGAATCGTCTTTCCAAGTGAAATCCGAATCATTCCGACAAAGTTTGCGATATAAACTTCTCCATCGAGATTTCAGACGTTCTTTCTCTTCCAGCCTCTGCTTTTGAGCCATTCTACGTAATTTGCGTTTTTGAGAACGAGATGGTTCTGCAGGCTGTTCGCCTTTGCAAAAGATATAGTTCTCATCTGGCCTCCAGTAATAACCGTGTTCAATCAGGAACATCGCTTTAACATTCTGACCAATCAGTTTTGCGAAATTCCCGATTGTTATGTCTGATGAAGCTTTTCCAGATTCACTTGAGAATGGTTTCCCTATTATCCCAGAGGGTATTTTCGGATCAGTTCCGCTATTGGGTTGTTCAGGCTGACGTTTGAGATATACAGGGTTTAACATAATGTTTTCCTCCTTTGTAATGCAGAACGGCCGAATAATATAGCTGGTAGTCCATTGTAATTATGCGCTTATTATGCATTACTATAAAGAGGAAAATCCCTATTTTTCAAGCTTTTTCGCTAGTTTTCGCTAGTTTTTTCCCATTTGCGTGATAAAGAGAATATTGCTTTTTCATCGTGTGTAATATAGAATATTGCATGTGAAGGGAGAGATGGATATTGTCATTTACCGTTTATCAAACCAACAAAAAAACAGGTGTCGTTTATGCCTATCTTCAGACGGCATTTCGTGACCCTGTTTCTAAAAGACCGAAGAGTAAGCGAACTTATTTGGGGCGAGTTGATCCAATTACAGGAGAAATCGTGCCAAAGGAAACGGACGGTAAACGAAATCGAAGCAAGCTTGGAGAAGAAACTGTTGAATCTGCACAATCGTCAGAAGAAAACACTCAATCTGCTAATGAAACAATCGTTTCTCAACGTAAGTTGATAGAAAAGCTGTCAGCGGAAAATAAACGTTTACTCAAAATAATCAGCAATATTCGTGATCTAGCTAACGTACAATCGAGTATTTGACAGCACATTGGATGCAAGAAGAGCATCTGCTTTTATACAGATGCTCTCAGTCTATTTAATTTGATGTCCCTAATTTAATGACATTGCCACGGAGCTGGCATAAGTTATGATGCATTTACAGGCTAAATGGTTTAACGGAGGGATAAACGAGAATGTCAAAACTGTTGATGCTGTGCTTAGGAAAGGAATTTGGTACGTATTCAAGAAAAAAAAAGACCCTCTGGCTCCTTGGGGTTATCTTGATGCTTGCCTGTTTTATTAGCATGGAACTATATTTAAGCCGAACAATGGAAGCACAGACAGATT
>DGWH01000084.1 GCA_002395225.1 Christensenella sp. UBA4263 | reverse complement strand
TCCGAGACTAAACTAAACGACATTGCATAGGGTACTGCTTAGAAGGGGGTTCAGCGAACCGGGAAAATGGCCTGGAGGCTGGAATTGTCTACATAGAAATTGTACTGATACTTCGTCCGTTCGCTGACATTGTCCGGATCCAGCTCATAGGCCTCATCCAGGAAGCAGCGGTTGGGATCCCAGGCGGTCAGGACGAGCAGGAGGGTGTGGCCGGGGGCAAGAGTGTAAACGGTGGGCATCATGTAGAAGGTATAGTCGTAATACGTGGAGGCATTCAGATTGGTCGAAACGGAGTATTCACTGGAGACAGGGCCCAGGCCGGGGTTGCACAGGTCTGTCCAGCCGTAGGTGATGGCCTTGGCAGTGGTGCTGCTCTGCACGAACTCTTTCACGTTGGTTTTCCCGAGACCATCGCCCAGGTCTACTTGGCGGACGGTTTTGGCGGGGATCTTGCTGTCCAGTGCAAGACTCAGATTATAGGCTTTAAACGGCTTGCTGTTTTCATCCACGTCGATCAGGGCGGCGGTAATCATGAGGCCGTCCTTGTCGGTGGTATCCGTACGGGCCTTGAAGTGCACCTCAGGAACGCCGTAAATGGTGGTATCCTCAGGCATTTGAATGGTATAGACGGCACTGAGGGTGCCGCTCAGAGAGAGGTAGTAGGCTTCCTGTGAGCCGATGACATCAATGTTTTGCTCTTCGGCATAGTCATTCAGATAATTCTGTGCTGTCTCTGCCAGGCCGTCGGTGGAAATCATGCTTTCCTTGACATCGGAGAGGACGGGGAATTCCGTGTAATTGAAGTCGCGCCAGGAATCATAGGTCCGGAAGCTTCCGTCAAGATTGCTCTGAACGGTGACAGCGGGCATGTTTTCCGCGCCGTTGTCCACGTCGTAGAGATAATGCGCCAGCCAGCGGTTCTCAATTTCATACCACATTTCATCGTTCACCAGGTAATCGTACAGGTACATATGGGCGCCCTGGTGCAGGACCAGCTTTGCCGTTTTTCCGGCCTTTTCAAACGCCTGCATCATCAGATCCGACTGGCGGACAGTGACGTTGAAGTCGTTGAGTCCGTGCACGATGAGGGCGGAGCACTGGATGTTCTCCCAGTCATCCGAATAGTCTGACCAGGCCCAGATGGGGGCGTAATCGCCGTTGGAGGCTTCCTGATCCTGTACAACCTGCCACAGATAGGCGCCGTAGGTTTCATTGGGAACGGTCCATCCGTCATCCAGAAAGGTGCCGCCGGCATTAAAGATGGCCAGGTTGTCCGTGTAGTGAACATCGGTCCGCTGGGGAACACCCTGAGAATTGGTATAGTCATACCAGCTGGCGATGCCGGCAAACGGAATAACGGTCTTGAGGCCCTTGACACCGGTGGTGGCCACCTCATAGGGAAGGGTGCCGCCATAGGAACAGCCGGTCATGGCCACATTTCCGTTGCTCCAGTCAGCCGGGATGGCGATGTTGTTTTCACGGTCCGTGTAAGCAACACGATCGCCCGCGAGCCATTCCACCACATTTTTCAGGGCATCCCGTTCAAGATCCGTTCCGCACAGCTCGAATCCTTCCGAGCCAAATGTGCCGATGCCGCTTGCCTGCACGATGGCATATCCGCGAACCAGGTAATAATTGTAAAAGGGATAAATCAGGCTGACCTCCTCTTCGGTACGCGGGATGGTATACAGCCAGTCGGCGGGATCGGCGGCACCGGCGTGGCTGAGGGTGTCTGTTTCGCCGGCCGGGACACGCTTTTCCGGCTGGCTGTAAAGCGTGGCATAGTCAAAGGCTTCCTTGGTATACATCCCGTCGGAAAAGGTACTGTAATGCTCGATGGTGCCGGCCGTATAGGGGGTGGGATCGAAAATGCTGGCTGCCTTGTATTTCCCTTCGACAGCGCCCCGCGGCACCTGCACAAACGTCTTGACCAGATCCAATTTTCCGTCACCGTCCGTGTCATAGTCGGTTTCAACATAGACGACAAAACGAAGAATGTCACTGCCTTCATTGGTGTAGTTTTTGTCACTGCCGTCGGTGAAACTGAGCATGGGCAGGAGCGTCCCGTCGGCAATTTTCTGCGTCCCGTCATAGGGGAGCGTTTCGGCCGTTTCGGCAAGGGACACTGAAAAGAGCAAAAGAAGGCAAAAGAGGGACAAAAGCAGAGAATGTCGTTTCATTTTGTTAGCTCCTTTTCAAATCTCAGATGCTGTCATTCTGGCGGGGTTGAGAAACTGGCGGAATTCGGAATTCGTAAAGACGCAAATCCGGAGGCCGGAAGGACAGTGACAGCCGGGTTCTGGCCTTCATTTTTCGGACAGCCGGATGACGGGTACGGATGAATTATGGCATGGAGAACGGATTCTTTCAAGGGATGATTTTGTGAAAATGGAAAATATAAAGAAACGTTTCGTTTCGTGTCGGAGAATGGGTGGCAGAAACCGGCCGCCGGAACGCAACTTTTTTCTTGACAAGGATGGGAAAAAATCATACAATTGCTTCAATTCCAAACGCGATGAAGGGAAAAAAGACGTACGGCCGGACGGAAGAGAGCTGTCGGTGGGTGTGAGGCAGTGACGGTGTGCGGGATAGCTCATCCCGGAGTGGTCTGTGTGAAAGCGCAGGACGTTTGCCGCGTTAAGGCATTTGAGAGTCCGGCCGGGGCCGGACTGAATCAGGGTGGTATCGTGTGGTCAATACCTCGCCCCTGCCATGGCAGGGGCGAGTTTTTTTGAAAAAGGGAGGATTTTGTTATGGGGATGACAATGACCCAGAAAATTCTGGCCAGGGCGGCCGGCGTTGACAGCTGCAAAGCCGGCGATCTGCTGATGTGCAGGCTGAATCTGGTGCTGGGAAATGACATTACGGCACCGGTGGCCATCAACGAGTTTGAGCGGATGGGAGCAACAATAGTATTCGACCCGGCCAGGATTGCCCTGATTCCGGATCATTTTGTTCCCAACAAAGACATCAAGTCCGCCACCATGGCCAAGCAGATGCGGGATTTTGCCCGGGCACAGAAAATCGTGCACTACTACGAGGTCGGACGCGTCGGCATCGAGCATGCGCTGCTGCCGGAAAAAGGCATTGTTGCCCCCGGCGAGGTGATTATCGGTGCGGACAGCCATACCTGCACCTACGGTGCGGTGGGTGCCTTTTCCACCGGTGTGGGCTCAACGGACATGGCCGTGGGAATGGCGACAGGGGAGTGCTGGTTCAAGGTGCCGGAGGCCATCCGGGTGGTGCTGAAAGGGAAAATGAAGCCGTATGTCTCCGGCAAGGACGTCATTCTCCACCTGATCGGGCAGATCGGCGTGGACGGGGCGCTGTACCAGTCCCTGGAATTCTGCGGGGAGGGCGTTGCGAGCATCAGCATGGACGGACGCCTCACCATTGCCAACATGGCCATTGAGGCGGGTGCCAAAAACGGCATCTTCCCGGTGGATGATGTCTGCCGGGCGTACCTTAAGGACCGGGTCACCCGTCCCTGGGAGGCCTTTGAGCCGGATGCGGATGCGGTCTATGCCCGGGAGGTGGAGATTGACCTTGACCAGCTGGAGCTGACGGTTGCCCTGCCACATCTGCCGGAAAATACCCGTCTGGCCCGGGAATGCACGGACATGACCATCGATCAGGCGGTCATCGGCAGCTGCACCAACGGACGCATTGAAGATATGCGGATGGCGGCCAGGATCCTGAAAGGGCATAAGGTGGCGGAGAACGTGCGCTGCATCGTGATTCCGGGCACGCAGCAGGTGGTTAAGGACTGCCTGGCCGAGGGCTTGGTGGACATCTTTATTGATGCAGGCGCCATCTTTACCATGCCGACCTGCGGGCCGTGTCTGGGCGGTTTCTGCGGCGTGCTGGCCGAGGGCGAGCGGGCCGTGTCAACCACGAACCGGAACTTTGTGGGCCGCATGGGGCATAAGAAGAGCGAGATTATCCTGGCCAGCCCGGCAGTGGCTGCCGCATCAGCGATTATGGGCCGCATTGCAACGCCCGAGGAGGTAATGGCATGAAAGTCACATCGAAAGTCATTAAATACGGGGATCATGTGGACACGGATGTCATCATCCCTGCCAGATATTTGAATACAGCGGATCCGGCGGAGCTGGCCACGCACTGCATGGAGGATCTGGACACGGACTTTAAGGCCAAGGCGGAAACGGCCAAAATCGTAGTGGCGGGACGCAATTTCGGCTGCGGTTCCTCCCGTGAGCATGCGCCCATTGCCATCAAAGCCAGCGGAATCCGTCTGGTCATTGCCGACAGCTTTGCCCGGATCTTTTACCGCAACTCCATTGACATCGGCCTGCCCATTGTGGAGTGCCCCGCGGCAGCTGCCGCGATCCGGGACGGGGATGAGGTCGAGGCGGACCTGGATAAGGGAATCATCCTTGACCGGACCACGGGTCAGCAGTTTGAGGCGACGCCGTTCCCGGCATTTATCGAGGAGATTATTGCCTGCGGCGGCATTGAGGAGTTTGTGAGGGCAAAGATCAGCGGAAAGAAGGCGTGAAAATGGAAGCCAGGATTGTGACACTCCCGGGGGATTATATCGGCCCGGAAATTATGCGCGAGGCCGTGAAGGTGCTGGGGCGCGTGGCGGAAAAGTACGGTCATTCCTTTACCTTTGAGGAACATGCCCTGGGCGGGGCCTCCATCGATGCCTACGGGGAGCCGCTGACCGCGGAGACCCTGGCCGCCTGCAATGCGGCGGATGCGGTCCTTATGGGCAGCGTCGGCGGCCCGAAGTGGGACGGTGTCCCGGCCAATATCCGGCCTGAAAAAGGCCTGCTGGCCATTCGCAAGGGCATGCAGGTGTATGCCAATCTGCGCCCCTGCCGGATTCATCCGCAGCTGGCGGCGGCTTGTCCGCTGCGGCCGGACATTATCCGGGAGCCCATTGACATTATGATTCTGCGGGAGCTGACCGGCGACATTTACTTTGGAAAGCGTTCCCGTTCCGAGGACCGGACCCGGGCCACGGATGAGATGGCCTATTCCGTTCCCGAGGTGGAGCGCCTGGCCCGGATCGGCTTTGAGATGGCCAGGAAGCGCAGAGGGAAACTCTGCTCGGTGGATAAGGCCAATGTGCTGGAGTGCTCAAGGCTGTGGCGGGAAACCGTGCAGCGGCTGAGCGCCGAGTATCCGGAGGTGGAGGTCAGCTATATGTACGTGGACAATGCGGCCATGCAGCTGATCCTGCGTCCTTCCCAGTTTGATGTCATCATTACCGGCAATCTCTTTGGCGACATTCTCTCGGATGAGAGCGCGGCCATTGCGGGCAGCCTGGGCATGATGCCCTCGGCGAGCCTGGGGGATGGAACCCGCGGACTGTATGAGCCGATTCACGGGTCCGCGCCGGACATTGCCGGCCGGGATATTGCCAATCCCCTGGGAACCATTCTCTCGGGTGCGCTTCTCCTGCGGCACAGCCTGGGACTGGAAGAGGAAGCGGCAGCGGTTGAGCGGGCCGTTTCAGCGGTCCTGGATGCCGGATTCAGGACACCGGATATCTGGTCCGAGGGAATGAAAAAAGTCGGATGCACCCGGATGGGTGATCTGGTTGCGGAAAGGATTTAAGTTATTATGCATGGATCGTATATCCCCAAGGGGTATGAGCCGCATCTGACCCTGTATCAGACACAGGCGGCCATCAGCCTGATTAAACGGGTTTTCCAGGAGTCTCTGGCCAATGAACTGAACCTGAAGCGGGTGTCGGCGCCGCTCTTTGTGGACCCGATGTCCGGTCTCAACGACAACCTGAACGGCGTGGAGCGGCCGGTTGGCTTTGACATTCCGGGGGCAGGCCGGTCGGGTGAAGTGGTTCATTCCCTGGCCAAATGGAAACGGATGGCCCTGTACCGGTACGATATTCACCCGGGAAAAGGCATCTATGCGGACATGAACGCCATTCGCCGGGATGAGGAACTGGACAACCTTCATTCCATCTATGTGGACCAGTGGGACTGGGAAAAGGTCATTACCGAGGAAACCCGCAATGAGCACCTGCTGCATCAGACGGTCAAGAGCATTGTCAGCAGCATCTGTGATACCCAGCTGACGGTTCGCGGCAAGTATCCCCAGCTGATGAGCGTTCCGCTTCTCAACCGGGATGTCGCCTTTGTGACGGCGCTTGAACTGGAGGAGATGTGGCCGGAGCTGACCCCGAAGGAGCGGGAAAATCGCTTTGCCCGGGAGAACGGGACCATCTTCATTCAGGGGATCGGCGGAAAGCTGCGCTCCGGAAAGCCCCATGACGGACGGGCGCCGGACTATGATGACTGGGATCTGAACGGGGATATTCTGTTCTGGTATCCGATGCTGGACTGCGCCATTGAGATTTCCTCCATGGGCATCCGCGTATCGCCGGAATCCCTGGACCGCCAGCTGACCCTGGCCGGATGCGATGACCGCCGGAGTCTGCCGTTCCACAAAATGCTCCTTGCCGGGAAGCTTCCCCTCACCATGGGCGGCGGTATCGGCCAGTCCAGGCTTTGCATGCTGCTGATGGGGAAAGCACACATCGGCGAGGTTCAGTCCTCCATCTGGGATGATGCCACCGTCAGGGCCTTTGAGGAGGCGGACATTACTCTCCTGTAAAAGTGGCCCTGTCGCGCAGCGACAGGAAGTCAAATCTGGGCCAGAACAAAGCTGCTCCGGCAATTGCTCAACATTGAGGCCCACAAGGAGGACAAGGACGCAGGGAGCACGTTTGGAAAATGACGGGATGAATGTTGCCTGAGAAAACCGAAAAGACAGCCTGAGTTCTGACAAAGCCGATGGAGTTTATCTTTCATCGGCTTTTTTCAGATCGGCTGCGCAGGCAATCGACAGAGAAATGAACAGACAGTCAGCGTTTGACTGGGGGTGATGCAGAGATGGATCAAGCAAAGATGAAAGGGAAAGAGAAATATCAGAATATGCCCCGGGGGAAACTGATCGGCGGACTGATCCTCCTGGCGGTTTTTTCGGTGTTGTTCATCCTTTTTCTCCGGTTCGTCAATGATAAGGTCAATACATACAATGATCAGGAAGCGCAGGCCGGTCATGCAGCGGCTATGCACAATGCGGTGGAAAAGCAGCTGTCCATGTTTCAGGCGGTGTCGGATGAGATCGGGCAGAATCATCTGGCAGATGTGAAGCTGACGGCGATTGCGGCTCGCGCGATGGTGGAAAAACAGCCGGAAAAACTGCCGTGCATGACAAGCCGTGGGGCGATTGTCCGGCTTTCCGGGGAAACCTGTCTTTTGCCGGAAGGGTTTCCTAAGGGGATCCTGGTCAATGCCGGGGAGATGACAGAGGAGGCCGGTGTGATTTTCGCGGTTGCCTCCGGCAATCAGGTCAGCGCCGGACCGGTTTCAGAGGAAGAGGAGACAGAGGAGACAGAGGAGACAGAGGAGGACTCCTTCGGGGATTATTATATCTATTACAGCAAGATGGGGGACAATGCTGCCTATATCGAGTGGGTCAGCTATGATGAATATCTGTCCTCTCTGTCCAGACTGTATCCGCTGGATGAGAATATGAGCTCCATTGAAAAGGCGCTGAATGTCAGATACATCCTGTTTGCCTCAGAGCCGGTAAACCACGGCCGCACGGTGATCTACAAATCCGATTCCCTCCCGACCTTTCTGACGGCCGAGGAATATGGGTTTACGGATGAGATGCTGACCCATGTGCTGCCGGCAGGAATTGAGCCGACAAAAGAGCAGGTCAGGGAAACATTCAGAAAACTGTCCATCGGGAATGATGCCTACGGGGTGCTCATGCAGGAATATGAGAGTTCCACCCTGGGCAGCCGGGCGGTACTGACGCTGCTGGTTCCGCTGAATGATACGCTGAGAATCATGAATGAACGGGCCTATATTGTCCTGGCGGCATTTGTGCTGTTTGGCGTCTTCATCACGGTATGGCACGGCCTCAACCGGTATCTGGTCATGAAACATGCCCTGAATGATCGGCAGAGAATCGAACTGAGTCCCGGGACCATCATCCGAAAAACGGTTTCATTCATCGGGATCGGATTCGCCCTGATCCTGGTTCTCTCTGCCCTGATGGTCTCTCTTTACCGCCTGTATCTGACCAGCCGGCAGGTGGACAATGCCTTTGCCATCCTTCAGCACCGGATCGAAAATGAGGAGAGCCAGAGCAAACGGATGGAATCCTTTCATAAAAACAACTATGAAGGGGATGTCCGCCGGATTGCAGAAATTCTGGATGCCAATCCGGAACTGGCAACGGCAGAGAATCTTGAGACCATGAGCCGCATCATCGGGGCGAAGTATCTCATGCTGTTTGATGAGAACGGCGATGAGATCCTGTCAAATTCCAGATATGACAGTCTCAGCCTCGGACGAAGTAGCAGTTCCGCAACGTATCCATTCCGGATCCTTCTGACCGGAACGGAGCTGGTCTCCCGTGACCTGACCGTGGATGAGGCAACCGGTGAGGCCAGCGTGATGATTGGCGCAAGCTATGGAAGAGCCGGAGAAAGAGGAAAATACAAGGCGGTTCTGGCTGCCGTGGCAGGGGAGAAGATCTACTATCAGTCGGATGAGGAGATCAATTCGATTCTGTCATCGCTGGTGGAAAACCAGATGACGGCGGTCTGTGTGAATCCGGAGACCCGGCTGATTCTGCATGCCAGCGATGAGGGCCTGATCGGGAAAAATGCCGTTGACCTGGGTCTCCCGGAACAGGCACTGACGGATGGATACCGGGATTTCTTCAGCATGGGCGATGAATCCTGGTTTGGAGAATGCGAAAAGATGGGCGCCGACCTGTACCTGTACATGGCAAAGCAGTCGGACATCTTCATGCGGGTGGCCGAACAATCCATGATCGCGGCAGGGGCTGCGCTGATTCTGCTGTCACTTCTGGGGGTGTATCTCTGCCATGGATACAGGGCATTCTTTGAAAGATGGTCCCGGGTTGGCGGAGCGCTGGACGATGACACGGATGAGATCATGCTCTCGGGCGGGCGGCTGAAGTTTTCCGTCGATCCTTCCAGACGATGGAGACAGAACGGGGTTGAAGTCGGCATTCAGATGCCGCTTACGGCGGCGAAACTGGCGATGGAGCTGCTGTTCATCCTCTTCCTTGCCGTGATGGGTGTCCGTCTGCTGGGCCCTTCGGGCGGGAATGGAACCTCTCTGCTTTCCTATATCCTGCAGGGCAGATGGAGCAAGGGAGTCAATCTGTTTGCCTTCACGAGTATTCTGATTCTGTTCGGGGAGATTACCGTAATCTCCGAGGTCATCCGGTTCCTGCTGTATCTGATCAGCGGGACACTTGGAACCAGAGGGGAGACCGTGTGCCGGCTCCTGAGCAATCTGGTGGGGTATGTCAGCACGATTGCCTTCGTGTATTTTGCACTGTACGATCTCGGTTTCCGGCCGGATGCGCTCCTGGCATCCCTGGGCCTGCTGTCCTTCGCCATCTCACTGGGCGCAAAGGATCTGATCGCCGATATCATTGCCGGTCTGTCCATTGTGTTCGAGGGAACCTACCAGGTCGGGGATATCATCGACGTGGGCGGGTACCGCGGAGAAGTGCTTGAAATCGGCGTGCGGACAACGAAGATTGAGGGACGGGGCGGAAATATCAAGATCATCGGCAATCAGGATATCAAGAACGTCATCAATCTGACGCGCAAGACCTCCTGGTGTGCACTTGAGATCGGCATTCCGTCCTCTCAGCCGCTTCATGAGGTCGAAGCCATGCTGAGAGAACAGCTGCCGCGGATCGGCAGGGACAATCCGGAAGTCCTCAGCGGGCCGTTTTACAAGGGGATCATTGCCCTTGGCAGGGGATCGGTGACATTGTCCATTATTGCCGAGTGCAATGAGGCAGATATCCATTCCGTGCAGCGCTGGATGTATCATGCCATTCAGGATCTCTTCAGTGAAAAAGGGATTCCGTTGGCGTAACCATTGAAGGACGGAACGGTTCCGGCCGGGTGTGGTGATTCGGAACCGTTCCTCCATCCGGAGACGGAAGAGGGAAATGGGTGAATCATGGATGGGATGATTCTAAGCCGCTTCACGAAACAACAAAGAGCCGATGGCATGCCATCGGCTCTTTTCGCACCGGCGGCTGTCCGCCGGGAACAGGTCAGGAAAATGTGCGGATGTCCTTCGCGGTTATCCTGCTTATTCAAATTCGACAGCGGTAAGGGTCATGCCCATCAGACCCGGAACCGGGAAGGAGATGCCGCCGTCATTGAGGCTGTAAGACTGATTGGAATCGGAGACAAAACGGGTGGCACCATGCAGGTCCTCTGCGGGGAGGAAAATGTCGATGGGGTGCGAGCTGCGGTTGATGCACGTCAGCATACAGGCAGGTTCTGCCGCCTTGCCGAATACATCCTGATTCTCCGAATTATAACGGGTGACGCACAGGACATCCTCGCAGGGAGCAAAGAACGTATAGTATCCGGTCCGCAGGACCTGATTCTCTTTGCGCATCCGGATCATGTCCTTGTAATACTGGATGAGGTACAGATCTTCCTTGCCCCATGGATAGGTCCTGCGGCAGTAAGGATCCGCGGCTCCCTCAAGGCCGGTTTCATCGGCGTAGTAGATACAGGGAATGCCCGGAACGCTCATGATGTAGCGAAGCATCAGGTGTTCCCGGAGGATGCCCAGCATCCGTTCGGCCTGGGTAAGGCGCAGGGCTCCGCGTTCAATGCGGGGCATGTCGTTCCCGTCCCTGCCGGCCAGCACGTTCAGAATGCGGGGACGGTCATGGCTGCCCATCAGGTTCATGAGGGAGAAGAGGAACGGATTCGGATAGTTCTGTGCCAGACAGGAAAGGGAATGGGCAACCGAGGTGGCGCCCTGCAGGCCGAGAAGGAAGCGGATGAGCAGTTCACGCAGCGGATAGTTCATGACGCTGTCCAGTGTATCGCCGATGACATAGCTGCGCATTTCGCTGTAGGCAACCTTGCGGCTGGCATCCTCCCAGACCTCACCGAGAACGAGGGCGTCCTCTTTGGTCTCACGGGCGGCCGTGCGCAGTTCACGCAGGAATGCCATGGGGAGCTCATCGGCAACGTCCAGACGCCAGCCGGAGGCGCCGGCGCGCAGCCAGTGACGGATGACGGAGTCCTTGCCGTTCAGGATAAAGCGGCGGTAATCCTCATCCATTTCGTTGACATTGGGCAGTGTTTTGAATCCCCACCAGCACTCATAGTCATCCGGCCAGTGATGGAAGTTGAACCATTTCCGGTATGGGGATTCCGGATCGCGGGCGGCGCCGACTTTTTCGCCGTGAGTGCCGCTGCGGTTAAAGTAGGGACTGTCATCCCCGACATGGGAAAACACGCCGTCCAGGATGATGCGGATTCCCTGACTGAGCGCCTCCTGACAGAGCTGCCGGAACGCTTCCTCATCCCCGAACATGGGGTCAATCTGCATGTAGTCGCTGGTGTCGTACTTATGGTTGCTGCGTGCGCTGAAGATCGGGTTCAGATAAAGAACCGTGATTCCCAGGTCCCGGAGATAGGGCAGCTTCTGCCGGATGCCCTCCAGGTTGCCGCCGAAGAAGTCATTAGCGGTATTGTTGGAATTGGAATTGTCTTCAATGTACATCCGGGGCATTTCATACCAGTCTTTATGGATCACCACACCCGTCTTCGCGTGAAGGAGGTCATCCGTTCCCTCGCCGTGGAAGAAGCGGTCAGGCATGATCTGATACATGACTCCCTCCCGCATCCATTCGGGAGTCTTGAAATCCGCACTGTAAACGGTAATCTGGAATCCGTCCTGGCTGCCCTGGTGGCCGACGCCGCAGGTGTTCCCGTCCGTCGGAGCACCGTAGAAGGTACAGGAATGATCCTCGCTGAACAGCTCGAAACGATACCAGACCAGGCCCGGGGTGGCAGGGGTGAAAATGACGGCCTCGTAAATATGCTGCCCGCGCATGAAACCGAGGGAACGCATGGGATACCGGTGCTCGGCGCCGTCCCAGATGCGCAGGTCAATGTGATGAGGCAGCTGCTCGTTCCCGACGGCTAACCGAAGGCGAAGCTGCGTGTTGACCGGAAGGGAACCGAAGGGGGAACGATAAAAGGGATCCAGGGAATTATGATAAACAGTCATGATGAATCTCCATATCAAGGAACAGAATTGATAAACTTGTTGAATTCTAACAGTGTGCCGGGAATTCGTCAATCTGCATGCATGGCGAAATTTACCACTCTCTTTTGTGCTTTTTCGTACAACGAAAAGGATGAAGCGCAGCGCAAAGCAGAGACGGGGGATCGGGCAGAGGGAACACAGCGGATGTGAAAAGTGTCAAAAAAAGACTATTGAAAATGAGGACGGATTCTTATACAATATAATCTAGGTGTGTTTATGGCGCAGTCTGCCAATTTAAGAGTGATGCGAAAGCTTTTTTACAATGGGCAGCATCAGATGACAGGGTGTCAAAGCTCCCGGGAAACGGGAGGACATCTGAGAAAAGAGGCAGAGCGGGCCGGCCGCTGTGTACCGGGCTGCAGACAGGTGCACCGGAATACAGCGGCGGCGAAAGTCAAAGTGTCGGTTCCCGGGGAAACCGAAATCTATCTGACAGGTGAAACGGATGAACAGAAAACTGGAAAAGAGAGTACCGATCCGAACGCGTGTACTGGTCCTTTTTCTGGGCACAATACTCGTAGGACTGCTTGCAGCAAGCATTACAGGGGTTGTCTGCATATCGTGGATAAAACAGTCGACAGAAGATGTCCTGACCTCACAGCTTGAACGAAATCTGAAAAGCATTGTCCTTCAGAAAGCCGTCGCAGCGGATGCGAGGCTCGAACATTACGAAAAATACATCGAATTTATCAAGGATTACATAGAGGAGATCTATCAGGAAAGAGAACATATGGTTGAACAGGGTCATATGTACTTTTCTCCGGTGGATACACATGACTACGCACTGACAAGAGGATTTGTCAGTGAGGAGATGAAGGAAGATGATTTCCGGGAGGAACTGCTCTTTTTCAGCAATCTGGAACAGGTCCTCTCACCGATCGCCAAATCCAATGAAAAGCTGATTTCGACGATCTATGCCGGAACCAAAAGCGGACTGCTGACCTCCTATGACCGGTTTTCGTACCTCTCCGTACCGGATCCCGGACATGAAATGGTCTATGATTTTTTCCAGTCGGACTGGTACAATAAAGGAATGACGGAGAAGGACGTCTTCTATACGGATCTGTATCAGGACTCTCAGGGGAGAGGGCTGACCATCACGGTGGGATCCGGATTCCGGAATGAGAAGGGCGAAGTCGAGGGCGTCGCGTGTGCCGACTTTGATATCACCGCGCTGTTCGATGAAATGCTCTTTGTGGATGCCGGGGAAAATGCCCTGTCCTTTGCGCTTGACAGCCATGGCGCACTGATTTCGCCTGATGCGCACCAGGTCACGGTAGAGGACCATACGGGGCTCAGTCAGGAGGAACTGACCAGACTGAGAGACGAAAAGGACGGCATCCTTGAAACCGCGGACGCGCTGTATGTCAGTGTTCCGATAGAACGCGTGGGCTGGACGCTCTGCATCTCGGTACCCACGCAGACGATTCGCAACACGATTCAGAACTCGGACCGCTATATCATGCATGCCTACATGACGTTCATCGGCATCGCAACCGTGATTATTCTGGTGGCGGTTGTCATTGCCAACCGGGTTGCCTCCATCGTCACGCAGCCCATTGAACAGCTTGGACGGGATATGCGGATTATTTCGGAGGGAGATCTCACGTACCGCGCCAAGGTCCTGCGAAACGATGAAATCGGCGATGTCACCAGCCAGATGAATGAGATGGTGGACAAGCTTCAGTTTACCATGCAGCAGCTGCTGAGTTCCCAGCGCCACGCGGATGCCATGAGCCAGCTGGCCACGGTGGATGCCCTGACGGGTGTTCGCAACAAGACGGCTTATGATGACAAGATTAAAAAAGTCGAAAAGGAACTGGCCGAGGGAAAGACGGAATTCGGTCTGGTGATGATCGATCTCAATTACCTGAAAACGATCAACGACACGTACGGCCATGAGAAGGGAAACATTGCCATTAAGACCCTGTGCCAGATTGTCTGTGAGATCTTCAGTCATTCACCGGTATTCCGTATCGGCGGAGATGAATTCGTGGTTCTGCTGAAAGGAACGGATTATCAGAACGTGGAAAGCCTTCTGGCAGAGTTTAAAAAGCGGATTCATATGCTTGAGAGGGACCGGACGCTTGCCCCCTGGGACCGGGTTTCCGCGGCCATCGGCTATGCGCTGTATGATCCCCGGAAGGATACCGGAATGGACAGCGTTCTTGCACGGGCAGATCAGGAAATGTATCAGTGCAAAGGGGACATGAAAAGAGCGTGAAGAGGCCCTGTCGCGCAGCGACAGTCAGCTGAATCTGGAGCATTGGTCAGCAACTCGGGCGAAAGACCGGCATGGAGTACCGGAAAGAGGCCCTGTCGCGCAGCGACAGTCAGCTGAATCTGGAGCTTAGGTCAGCAACTCGTGTAAAAGGCCAAAGTGGATGCCTGTAAAGGAATGCCTGCTGAACTGAACAGACAGCTGCCGGATGAACATGAACGAATTCCGGCAGCTTCTTTTTATCCCGGCAGACCTGTGGCTGACCGGCCGCGCAGCGTTGATTTGTGAAGGCTGAGTTCCGGAAAAGTACCGGTGCCCAAAGACCGGGTCACTGAGGAGGTTTGGAAAAGATGAAACTGGATGAGATACATCACATCGCCATTATCTGCTCTGATAAAGATGCAGCCCTGGATTTTTACGTGAACAAGCTCGGGTTTTCGGTCATTCGCGCCAACTTCCGCCCGGAGCGGGAGGACTTTAAAATTGACCTGCGGGTGAACGAAACAACGGAGCTGGAACTGTTTGTCATGAAGGACCGGCCGGCCCGGGTAACGAATCCGGAGGCATACGGGCTCCGGCATCTGGCCTTCAAGGTGGCATCCGTGCCGGAGACAGCGGCAGAACTGGGGGAAAAGGGCATTGTGTGTGAACCGATACGCACGGATGACTATACCGGAAAGTGCATGACCTTTTTCAGAGATCCGGATGGTTTGCCGATTGAAATCCACGAGTAGGAATCTGTTCCCGGGACCGGCGGTGTCCCATGAGTAGATGATTCAGGCAGAAAAGGAAAAACAATGAACGGAATACGGATGATCACGTTCAAACATCTGCCGCGCTATGGGGAGATTTACGCGGCGGCTTGGGCCTGCCCTGGAATGATCCGTGGGTGGCCGAAAATGCAGAAATTCATGTGCGCGAGATCATGGAGTCAAAACAATCCTATGGACTCGAATATGTGATGGATGACAAGGTTGTCGGCTTCCTTCTGGGAACGTCCATGCTCTTCCATGCCGGGCGGACATTTGAGATTAACGACCTGGCGGTGGATCCGGAATATCAGGGCCGTGGCATCGCAAAGAAGCTTCTTGCGCGGTGTCAGGAAGAGATGAAGGAAGGGGGAATGGCCGGACTGAACCTGATTACGGAAGCAGAGGGGTTTCTGCCTGAATTCTATGAACGGCACGGATTTAAAAAAGAGAACCGTGTGATTCTGATGGAATTGGAACTGTAAACAGTTAGGAGAAATCATGGCTGAATTTTATGAACCGATGTTGTTTATGTCCACACCGGACCACCCGAATACCATGGGAGTGGTGGTTGTCCTGAAGGAGCCTGCCGACGCAGAGCTGCTGAGCAGTGTAGTCGAAACGCTGAGAACGCGTTTTCCCTTTTACTACGTAAGAGCCAGAGCAGTGGGGAATGATCTGGAGCTGATCCCCAATCCGCTGCCAATGACGATCAGAAAGACGTGGGAACCGATCAATTTCAATTCCCAGGCATCCAACTTTCATCTGGCTGCGTGGAAGGTTCAGGGAAACAGAATTGCATTTGAAATTGCACATTCCCTTACGGATGGAGCGGGTGTCCTGCCCTACATCAGAAGTGTGCTGTATCTGTATCTGACCCAAAAGACCGGAGACTGCCTGGATCCGGCAGGATTTCGGCTGCCGGGGGATACAATTCCACCCTCTGAGACCGGAAACCCGTTTGCGGGCGTCCAGGCAGAGATTGATCGTGCGGAAGCGCCTCTGTATGTAAAGGAACCGACGCCGGATTTCTTCCGGTTAAATGAGGGGGCGCGGGATCCGCAGATGATTTATCTGAAGCTTCCGGAATCGCAGGTGATGAAGTTCTGCCGTGAAAATGACGGCAGTCCCAATGTCTTCTTTTCCGTGCTGCTGGCCAGAGCGGCGAGAAGAACTGATCCGGAAAGCGGGAAAACGATCAGCGTTGCTGTTGCAATCGATCATAAGGCGATGCTGGGAAACACGGACAGCTATCGCAACTTCGTCAACGTGGTTGAACTGGATTTTCCCAGGGACAGACCGCTGGATGACATTATGAAAGCCTGCACCATGGCTCGCGGACAGGTTGTGCTCCAGGCACAGCCGGAGAATTCGCTCTGGGAGATGAAACAGCGGAAACTGAGGCATGCAAAGATGGCGCAGATACCGCTGGAGATGAAACTGGAGATGGTGGCGAAAAGCGCCGGGTGTGTGCGGTGGAGTCTTTCTGTTTCCTATGCCAACAGCAGAACGCTTGGCCCGCTGGACCCGTATATAGCGGAATTGTATATGCTCTCTGAGGCCGGTGTCACGGATGCGATTCTGGAAATCGCCTGCATCAATCACAGTTTCTTCCTTGCCCTTGACCAGACTTTTTCGTCGGATCACTTTTTGAATCTGTTCCTGGATGAGCTCGCTCAAAACGGAATTGATTATGAGGTCATGGGAAAGGAACCTGCACGGCTGTGCGGAATTGAACCGTATGCGTTCTGAACAAATCGCCCGGGACGTACAGACCGGGGAAAAACAGATAGCGACTCAGCCGGGACCGGAGAAAGATGCCGCGGAGATTTCTGCAAAAGCCGCGCGGCATCTGCGGAACCGGGCGTGAGGAACAGAGGGAACATTCCCTGAATGGCAGGACCAACATTGAGGAGGACAAAAAATGAGCGTCATTACATTTCTCTGTGCTGGACAGATGAATTCAGCGATTACTTTTCCGGCGTTTGAAAACGGACATGAGGTGCGCCTGGTGGGCTCTCCGCTGGACCGGGACATCATTGACCGGCTCCGGAAGGATAATGTTCATCCGACGCTGAAGCGGACCCTTCACGAGGGAATCCGGTATTATCAGATTGAGGAACTGCCGCAGGCACTTGAAGGCGCCGAACTGATCCTCAACGGGGTCAGCAGCTTTGGCATTGACTGGTTTGTCAGGGAGATGCTGCCTGTTCTGCCGGAAAAGGTGCCGATTCTCAGCGTGACAAAAGGCATGATCTGTGAGGAGGACGGGACACTGACACCGTACCCGATTTACATGAAGCGGATGCAGCCGGAAGGGCGGCAGATGCGCTTTTTTGGCATTGGCGGTCCCTGTACCAGTTATGAGCTGGCCGATCATGATGATAGCCATGTGGCATTCTGCGGAGCGGAGATGGACACGCTCAGATGGATGCGCGATTTGCTGGGAACCGCCTATTATCACATCAGCCTTTCGACAGATGTGCGGGGGGTGGAGAGCGCGGTAGCCCTTAAAAACGCGTACGCACTGGGTGTTTCACTGGCCGTCGGACTGGCGGAAAAGCGGGATGGGCAGATCGGGGCGGTTCATTATAATTCCCAGGCCGCGCTGTTCGGCCAGAGCGTGCGGGAAATGACGGAGCTGATCCGGCTGTGTCATGGTCTGCCGGAGAATATTATTTTCGGGGCCGGTGACCTGTACGTAACCATTTTCGGCGGACGTACGCGGAAGATCGGGACGCTGCTGGGACGCGGCCTGACCTTTGAGGAGGCCATGCGCGAACTGGACGGGGTGACGCTTGAATCCATTGTGATTGCCACACGGACAGCAAAGGCGGTACATCTGCTGGCTCAAAAAGGGTTGGTCAGGACAGAGGATTTTCCCCTCCTGATGCATGTGGATGAGATTATCAGCCAGGGAAAACCGGTTTCCATTCCGTGGGAGGCATTTACATTTTGTTCGACGGAAGCAGCTCCGGTTTAAAACAGATCATTCGCCAGGGAGAATCAGCAGATCAGCCGGAAACAGAGCTGACTGAACCAAACAAAAGGACACCTTCGGATAGCATCCGGAGGTGTTTTCTTTTCGGAGATTTATATTTTTCCTGCTGTACAAATCAAAAATGTGTACGGATACTTTATTTTCAGCTATCCGGGAAAACAGATTTTATTCACATCAGTTATTTTATATAATATTCTGAACAAAGATCTGACGGCCCGGATGGAGGAAGCTGTCGGTGCATAATGACAGCCGGAATCATGCACCGACATCCATTTGCAGCAACGGCAGAGAGGCATCGGTTTCAGCAGAATGCGGCTGATATCGAAAACGGTTTTCAGTCAATTCTGTCGTGACAGATCATCAGGACCCGGGCCGACGGACCTGGAAAAGGATTCAGGAGGATATGCGAATGAAAAAATTCGTCAGTCTGATGGTATCAGTCATGATGCTCATTAACCCATTTGCCGGCGTGCTGGCAGAAGGGGAACAGGGAGTGCCCGTCGGTACAGAGACAAATCAGGTGACCGTTCCTGAAACTGGTGAGAAAACCGAGGAGACAGAAACGGCAATAGCCGTTGAAGGATCGGCAGTGCTGTCGGAAGGAGAAGCAGCGCAGACGTCTGAAACGTCAAATGTTACCGTGAATGCACCTGATGAAAATGGGAGTAATGAGGTAACAGAAACGGTAGATGAAATAAAGGTTACCGGGGACAAAGCCCAGGAGGGAGCCGTTGTCGATGCGAATGGTGCTTCAGCAGAATTGATTGTAAAAAATGACATTCAGGTTACATCTGCGGAAGGATATGCAACCGGTGCAAGAATCGTTAGTCACGGTGCAGAGGGCAATGCCAGTCTGTCTGCCGGAAATGTAACGGCGGAAACAGAAACAGATAAGGATGCTACCGGCATCTTCACCTATTCAGCAGGTGAAGAAAGCAAAACAACTGCAGTTGTAGACGATATTGTCGCATCATCAGCAGAAGGAGGGACGAGTGGTGTTGAAGCAGTCGCCACTGGTACAAATAATGAAACGACAGTCAACACAGGCAAAATAACCGCAGAAGGAAAGGGCGGAGCTACCGGTGTATCTGCGAGGGCAGGGAATCCGTCTATGAATCCGACAGAAAACAAAACAACTGTCATTACAGAGGAGATTGTCTCGAAATCATCTGAAGGAGATGCCACGGGTGTTGATGCAAAAGCTCAGGGCAATAAGAATACTGTTGATGTAACAACCGGGGATATCTCTGCCGCGGGTGATGAAAAGGCAACAGGCATTTTGTTAACTTCGCAATCCGGCGGAAGAATATCCGGTGAGAGAGACGGTTCGAATAATACGGCTGTTGTCAGTGCCGGGAATATCCATGCGGCCGCGACCAACGACGGAGAATCAAATGCTTCGTATTCATATGGGAATGCGACTGGTATTAGCGGACAGGCTACCAACAAAGGAAATACGGTTGATGTTACAGCAAAAAACATTACGGCCGAGGCTGTGACGACAGGCAGCGGTCAGGCAAGCGCATATGCAACGGGTGTTTCCGTAAACAGCAACAATGGCGGTAATCAAGAGGCATCAACAGGCAATATTGAAGCCAAAGCATCTTCAAAATCAGAAGCTGATCTTACGCAACCTTTACATCTTCAGATGCAATCGCGAGTGGTGTTAATTCCGTAGTGGGTGGTGAACAGTCCACAGGGAATACATCAACAGGCAGCATTGTGGCTGAGGCGACAGCCACGGGTGGCAGTTCTGCATCGGCGGATGCCACGGGTGTTTCCGTAGACAGCTATAGCGGCGGTAAACAAGAGATATCAACTGGGGATATTGAAGTCAAAGCAACTTCAAAATCTGAATATGACAGCCAGAGGAATTCTGAATTTTCCTCTTCAGGAGTGACTGGCGTTGAAGCCAGCGCAGATGGCGAAAAATCAGAGCTGACCATCACAACCGGAAGTGTTACCGCTGAGGCGACGGCAGACGGTGGAATTGTGATAGGGCCTGAGAACAGCATTGATTATACAGATGCCATGGGTTCTGCGGTTAGTCTGAAGGCAAGCAAGGCAGGCAATATTTCTTATACGGCAGATGGGGACGTGGTTTTATCGCTTACCCAGAATATGGAAGAAAGAGGCGCTGAGGAGACACCAGTCCCCGTATCACCCTCACCATATACGTTTGAGGAGGAAACAGGGACTTTTACGGGCAATGCTAACGCAGGTTTAAAGATATCCGTCGTTGGCAAAGAATCTGAGGTTGCGGCGGTTATCAAGGGGAATGTGAATGCGGAATCCACGATAAACCGCCCGGATGTTGATGAACCCATAACCGGCAGTGATGTGGTGGGTGTTGTTATCGGAGATCGGGAAATTGGCGTTCCGCTCAGCAATACGAAAGCCTATGATGAAAACGGAAATCTTGCCTATGAGACAGACGAAAGTGGAAATACGACTTATTATTCAAATGGAAAGAAAACACAGGAATACAATGCAGAGACAGGTGTATTAACATTTTATCGCGAAGACGGAACAAAACATTACGAAGAAGATTACGCACTAAATAAAATTTACTATGATGAAAACGGAAATGTAACCAACAAAATCGGCGATTTAATGGTGATACCACCGCAGGCATCTGAAACAGGAACTGCAAATGTAAAGATCGAGGGCGATATTACCTCCAACGGCGTTGCACTTGAGGTGGTTCCGACACTTTCCGGCGGCAGCGTGAATGTGGTTGTCGAGGGAACGATTAAGGGTGAATCCGGTGCCGTACTCGTCAACGATAATGTAAACGCCGGAAACTTTAATCTTACCGTATGGAAGATTGATCCTGCGACCTATCACGAGTATGATGACAATGGTGAAGTCGCAAATACAGAGGAATCCTATCTGGAGGTCATGACGCCTGAGGGCGAAGGATACAGAAACGATACCGATGCGGCAGAAGAACTGTTAAAGCAGGTTCAGTATATCATCAAAGTGGACCCGAACCTCAGCAACGCCCATGTTGATCTGGACGGAACGACGAAATTCACTGACTTTACCGGCGAGGAATACGACGTTGCCCATGAGGATGACAAGGTGGTCATCAAGATCAGTGCGGATTCCGGATACCAGATTACCGGTGCCTTTAACGG
>DGWH01000036.1 GCA_002395225.1 Christensenella sp. UBA4263 | reverse complement strand
AATGCCCGTCACAGTAACTCAAAAAGCCATAGACAACCATGGCTGACAGAATCTCATCTTTGGTAGATACTTTTTCTTTCTCCACGTCGAATCCGGATAGTTGAATATCCAGTGTTTCGCCGCCCACCATGCGGATGACGTCCTCCCGCAGCTCCTGTACGTTATGCCGGATAATATCCCGAACTTCATTCATTGGCCCTGTTCCTGTCCAGTTACTTTCACATTTTCCGTCCAGCAAGGCACAGGCAACAGACTCTGGATTAAACATATGCACACCATCATATGTACGAATATAACCATCATACCAATACGTCAGTTCTTCCAGAGAAGGTTGTGTAAAAGCTTTTCTCCGCATCAGTTCCTGTATTTCATCCCGGGACAACCCAAAATAGGGGAAAAAATGGTTATCCTTGAATGCAGAAAACTCTCGAAACATATTGAGCGGGGATCCGCTGGTATACTTGGCAATGGGCAGGATGCCGGTCATGTATGCAAAATGTACATAAGGACTATCTTTAAGCAGAGCCTTCAAAAAGAGAAGATATTTTTTCTTATCCTCAGCCGTCATAAACGGTCTTTCAAAGATTGCATCCCATTCATCGATCACAAAAACAAACGAATCCCCTGTCTGATTCAGAAGATCTGAGAGAATGTCGTTTTCTGAAATGAGCAAATCAGGATATGCTTCTCTCAAATCATCGATCATTTTTGTTTTTATTCTTGAAATAAATTCGTCGTAGGAAGTCATATTGTCATCAATATTTTTAATCATATTAATGAGGAATACCTTCAGCTTTCCCTGTACCGGCCAGCACAGTTTTCTCATCTCCATGCCTTCCGGGTCTGCAGCAAAGCTCTTTTCCTGCTCGTTTTTCAGCGTTCCCAGCTTACTCGTTTCAAACAGTCTCCGGCTTTCTTCTTTTGTGCTCTCATCAAAGAAGGCAGCGATCATATTTGCTGCCACGGTTTTGCCGAATCGTCTCGGCCTGGTCACGCAGATATATTTGGTCCCTTCTACGATATAACGGTAAAGTGTATCAATCATCATGGTCTTGTCCACATAAGTCTTTTGAAAAAAGGTTTCCATAAAGAGCCTGTAACCAGTTCCATTGTTCAGAAAGTTCATTCCATTTTCCTCCTCAATGCCGGGCTTTTGGCATTGCTGCTTCTCCGGTTTTTATCCTTGAGAAATCGGCACCGAGCGTCGAGCCCTCTATATGAGCCGCGGCCTGGTCTACTGCATCACTTTACCCGATCCACCTGTCTGACACACAAATGCCATGACTTCGAATCCATTCCTTTTCAGGTTCCAAAGAGGTAACCTCTATGTATTTATGATACCAGAATCCCGGCTCAAAATCCAGATAAACACGTGTCTCACCCAAAGACGAAACGCAGATGTTTTAAGAGAAGCTTCCTCATTTTCATAAATCTGGCTGCACTGTCGGACTGTTTTTAAAAAAGCCACAGGCCCAAATTCTCTGTCACTGCGCAAACGGGTCAGCCTATCCCGGATTTCCCATTGCGGGAAAAAGAGTGGTTCGCGGATTGAACTCAAGGGCAGGACCGGCTTATAATAGAGATGAAACAAACACAGCAATGAAAGTGCGAAAACGATGCCGTTCAAAGAAAGAGAAAGTGAGAAAAATGAACAGAGATGAAATTGTGGCGGAACTGTTCCGGTTACAGGACAGGGATTATGCCGTTATGCAGGCAAAAATCATCCCCACTGTAAACGCCGACAGAATCATCGGCGTCAGGACGCCCGCGCTTCGTGCCCTGGCAAAAGGTCTGTATAAGGATCCGGACATAAACGGATTCCTTTCCTCCCTGCCGCATCCGTTTTTCGATGAAGACCAGCTGCATGCCTTTGTGATTTCACAGGAGAAAGACTTTGACACATGCATCGCAAAGGTCAATGCCTTCCTCCCCTTTATTGATAACTGGGCCACCTGTGACCAGCTTTCACCCAAAGTCTTCAAAAAGAACCCGGAAAAGCTGCTCCCCTTCATTCAGGACTGGATAAACTCCGACAAGACCTATACGGTCCGGTTTGCCATCGGGACATTGATGCAGCATTTTCTGGATGAGCGTTTTGACACCGCGTATGCAGATGCGGTTGCGGCCGTCAGGTCGGATGAATACTACATCAACATGATGATCGCCTGGTATTTTGCGACTGCGCTGGCGAAGCAGTATGACCTGATTTTGCCCTATCTGGAGGAAAAGCGTCTGACTCCGTGGGTGCATAACAAGACGATTCAGAAGAGCGTGGAAAGCTTCAGGATTTCTGATGAACAGAAAGCCTGTCTGAAAGCCCTGAAGGTGCCGCGCGCTTCGCGCTGAATTACTGCTGCGAACCAGCGGCAGTTTGTCAGATATGAGCACCAGAAATGTCCGGTGTCCAAAGACCAGACTGCGGCGGAGGAGGAATACGATGTCAGCTGAAGCTGAACTCTATAAAGAACTCGGAGCACTGACAAAGGCCAGGGACAAGTGGAAAGAAAGCATTCCCTATGTGTCCTCGCTTCTGAATCATGAATCCCGAAAAATTCAGGCAAAGGCCCTCTGGCTGCTTGGGGAAATGGGTCTGGCCAGTCCCCCGGATGTACGGACAGCGGTTCCCGCAATTGCCTCTTTTCTGAATAAACCTGTACCGCTGCTACGGGAACGTGCCCTGAACGCAATGGGACGGATCGGACGCGGTGACTTTCATCTGATCGAACCGTACTGGCGGGAAATGTTCCGCCTTGCTTCAGATGAGGATGCAGGAGTCAGACTGAGTTTTATCTGGGCATCTGAAAATATCGCAACAAATACGCCTGACATTTATGAAAATGAAATGCCTGTATTTGCGAAACTGCTGGCTGATGCAGATGAGAAAGTCCGTATGGAAGCCCCCGAGATCTTCCGCGTTCTCGGCAGGCGCAGACCGGAATTCATCAGGCCGTTCGTAGAAGAATTGCTGAGAATATCAGAAACAGACTGCAGCCGTGTCGTAAGGATTCACTGTCAGGGGGCCATTAAGGCGGTGTCATCCGCACCGGCCATTCGGAAATAAAGCCATCCGGAGTGTCCATCCCGTCACCGGAAACACAGAGAAAGGCAGCAGACATGCGTTATCTGCGCCGGCGGGAATTGTGCACAGGCAACACGGGGAAATTGCCGAAATGCACCGCAGCAGCCAAACGATATCAGATGACCTGCTCTCGACAGGCAGGAAACATCACACAAAGAATTTCAGGTTCCCGGTTTTCCGTGAAAAGCTTCAAAACAGGGATTGACTCTCACACTATGGCAGGGATTAGAGTAAGGACGAGCTCAGAAACACCATCCATGGAGGGAACAGCAAATGCTGAAGATCGGAGATTTTTCGAAGCTTTCCAGAGTAAGCGTCAGAATGCTTCGCCATTACGATGACATTGGACTGCTGAAGCCGGCTGAGACCGACGCCTTTACCGGCTACCGCTATTACCGGGAAGATCAGCTGCCTGTTATGGGACGGATCACGGCCCTGAAGGATATGGGCTTTGCCCTGGCGGATATCGTCCGGATCCTGGACATCTATGATGACCAGGTTCAGCTGGACGCATTTCTGCAGGCCAGAGAGGAAGAACTGTCCAGACTGTCAAAGGAAACGGAGTACAAACTGATGCTTCTGGAAACAGCCAGAAAACGGCTGAGAGAGGAGCAGAACATGAAATTTGATGTGACTGTGAGAACCATTCCCGAGAGATACGCCGCGACCGTGCAGATGGTTGTCCCGCGCTATGAGGATGAGGGCATGCTCTGGGGCATGATGGCTGAGAGCAAAAAGCCGCTGATTCCCGCAGAGCCCTGTATGGCAGCAGCGGTTTTCCTGGACAAGGAATACAGGGAAGAAAACGTGGAAATCATGGTCTCCATGACCGTCAGGGGAACCTACGAGGATACGGAACATGTGAAGTTCAAAACGCTTCCGGCAGTCAGGGTCGCCAGTTGTGTGATCAAGGGAAGCTATGCCCAAATGGGCGAGGCAACCGCTGCCGTCGCCTCCTGGATCACTGATAACGGCTATCAGGTAAACGGTCCCATGTTTAATATTTACCACGTCAGTCCGCATGAAACCTCGAATCCGGAGGAATATGTGACGGAGCTTTGCTTCCCGATCGGATAACACAAATATGTCAGGGAACACACGTTCCCTGACTGCTTCTTATGGAGCGGTCCCAGTCGCTCAGCGACAGTTAAGTCAACAAATCCGGGCCATGATAAAGTCACTCAGGCAAATGACCAAAAATGAGGCCCGCAATGGAGGATACAAAATGGAATACATACAAGTCACAAAAGAGAATATCGCTCAGGAACATATCTGCTGTGCGATTTCCAATAACAAGGATGTGCAGGTCGCCTCCAAGAAAGCATGGCTGCTTGAGCGGTTTGAAGAGGGGCTGGTATTCCTGAAAAGCGTTGAACGCGGAAAATGCTTTATCGAGTATCTTCCTGCGGAAAACGCATGGAATCCGATTCAGGCAGAGGGGTTCATGTACATTGACTGTTTATGGGTTTCCGGTTCTTTCAAGGGACACGGTTATTCCAGTGATCTGCTGGATCTGTGTATCCGGGACAGTAAGGAAAAAGGGAAAAAAGGGCTGTGCATTCTCAGTGCAGCGAAAAAGAAGCCCTTCCTGGCTGATCCAAAGTACCTGAAACATAAGGGATTTTCCATCTGTGATGAAGCAGATAACGGCATCCAGCTCTGGGCTTTGCCATTTTCCTCCGATACAGCCATGCCGACATTCCGGGAATGCGCAAGGCATCCCCGAACGGAGGAGGCCGGGTATGTCCTCTATTACACCAATCAGTGTCCTTTCAACGCGAAATATGTCCCGGTCGTCGAGCAAACCGCCAGGGAACACGGAATCCCATTCAAAGCGGTTCATATCACAAGCAAAGAAGAAGCCAGAAACGCCCCCACACCGGTCACGACCTATGCGCTGTTCCGGGATGGAACCTATCTGACAAATGAGCAGATGAATGCGGCCCGGTTTCTGAAACTGACCGCAAATCAAGAACGCATTGACTGAGTTGGCGGCATCGGAATACATCCCATCTTTGAAGGAGAAATCAGCATGGCATCCACCAGAGAATACCTGGACTTTATTCTGGAGCAGCTTTCAGCGATTGACGGAATCACCTCAAGGCTGATGATGGGCGAGTACATCCTGTATCTGAAGGGCAGAATAATTGGCGGCATTTATGATGATCGTTTCCTGGTCAAGCCAACCAGATCAGCCAAAGCATTAATGCCGGAAGCTGTTATGGAACGCCCGTATGAAGGCGCAAAAGAAATGCTGCTGGTTGACAACGTCGATAACAGGGATTTCCTTGCTCAGCTGCTGACAACAATGTATGAGGAACTGCCTGTCCCAAAATCAAAGAAAAAATGACAGGCGGATGGTCCTTATTCTGAGAAAGGGCTGAATTGAAAGCTTAACGGATACAGGGATAGAAGGTGTATCTTTAAGTTAAACAAATCAGACATTAAACTCATGTTATCTATCTTGTAAGTACCAATGATTGTCGATGCAAGTCAAGAATAAAATGTTCTCCTGAACCAGGTCCAAGGACTTTGCCTTCAGTATTTCATCCACGTGCTTTAATAATCTCCAGCAGGCTTCATGCATCAGTATCCGTGCCCTGTACATTTTCGGAACGGGAAGCCAGACACCATTAGCTATGAAAAGAGGCAACCCGGTCTCTGGTGCCAGAATCCACCTGTTCATGAGGAGCAGGCTTGCCTCATAGCGGCAGTTTGTCAATGATGTGCGCTAAAGAGAAGCAGCGCCATATGGCCCGTTCATCAATGGGATGCAGCCCGATGTGATAAGAAATACTCCGAGCCCGTTCTGCCGAGGAACCGATGAAAAACAGAACGGGTCTTGAAATTTTCATGGTTCTTCGCTACAATCTATCCAAGTTCCAATCAATACAGAGAGGTGACCGTTCCATGAATGAGGAGACAATCGAAACACAAGCGTCATGGGAAGAACTCCATCCATGGCTCTCGTGGCTGACACAGCAGGACGAAGATGATTCCATTGATGAAGTGATCCGCTATACCCTGGACGAACTAAGATTTGTGTGAAGGAGCAGAAATGAAGGCACTGATTGTTTACTACTCCATGAGTGGCAACACAGAAGCTGTTGCAAAGGCAATCGGCAGGGAAATTCACGCAGATCTGCTTTCTCTGGAGCCTGAAAAGGATTATCCGTCCAGTGGCTTTAAGAAGTATTTCTGGGGTGGAAAAAGTGCCGTAATGGCTGAAAAGCCAAAACTGAAACCTTATCAATTTGATGCGAACAAGTATGACACCATCATCTTTGGCTTTCCGGTGTGGGCAGGAAACATCGCCCCGCCAATCCGTACCTTTCTCGCCGACAACTCCCTGAACGCATCCGTCTATGCAGCCTATGCCTGCCAGAGCGGATCCGGCGCCGAAAAGGCTTTCCGAAAGCTGAAAGAATGCCTGGGGCATGATCTGTCCCGGACGATGATTCTGATTGATCCGAAAGATAAACCCGACCCGGCGAAAGATCTGCAGATTCGGACATTCTGCAAAGAACTGACCGCGCAGGAAAGGATTACTTGAACGATTTTGCGCTGAAAACAGGCTTCGGCATAAAGCGTATAGAGTGTATTAAGGGTGCCATGCATCGATTCTTTCAGACGTACACTCTCATTATTGAAAGTTCACTCCGGTTCAATAAACCGGAGTTTTTTTATTGAGTTCATTCAAACAACATCAAATACGCTGCTGAAACCAAAATCGACCTGTCGTTTACAAAATGTGAATCGGTAAATGACGATCCGTAATCGGTTATTCGTGACCGGCAATCAGAAGCGCCTGTCGCTCAGCGACAGTCAGTCAAATCCAGGCCCCTTCAGCACGCTCCGACAAATGATAACTAAAAGGATAAATAATAAACGCCCGCACCGTAGTCATCATACCGGTTGCGAGCGTTTTTCTTCCGTTTATACAGCTTCCTGTTTTCAACGATCTTGGTGACAGGACTGACATCCCACATGACCCGTCCCTGACGGTTCAATTCCTTCTGCGCTTTCCTGCTGAGCTTGTTCTTCGGAACAAATCTGGCCATACTCATCATCCCCTTTCCTATGGCACAGCTGAATTATATCATACATGATTTCGATGAGCAAGAAAAATCCGAAATCCAGTCCGTTTCCGGATGCCGGATTCCTTTCAAAGAATCAAAGAATCTATCCGGCTGTTTGTTATTTCAGGCCGCCTGATCACACGGAAGATGCCGTCCGATGCCCGTACAGGTGAAAAAAGGTTCCCGGCCGGGACCGAAAAAAAACTGTCCGTACAGATTCAGGACAAAATTCACTTGACACTGTACAGACAGGTGTTCTCTGGCTCTCCATAACCTGCTCTGGGCACTCCATCTTCTCATCCATTCAGAAGAATCGCTCGCAGGTTTTTTCGGTAATGTTCCTCCCGAACGGTTTCAACCAGATGGCAAAGGTCTTTGTACACCTCCGGACCGGGAACGAAAAAACACCTGTCCGTACAGATTCAGGACAAAATTCACTTGACACTGTACAGACAGGTGCTCTCTGGTTCTCCATAACCTGCTCAGGGCCATCGGCACTCCGTCTTCTCATCCATTCAGAAGAATCGCTCGCAGGTTTTCCGGTAATGTTCCTCCCGAACGGTTTCAAACAGATGGCAAAGGTCTTTGTACACCTCCGGACGGTCCATCAGGTCTGCCAGGTATGGCGCATATCGTGTTCCCTGCTCATTTCTGAATTCCTCAAGGTATTCATCCAGCGTTTTGCCCCGGTTATAGCTGCGTCCGACAGAATCCGTGGCGGCGTCCATACAGTCGGCGCAGGATACAATGTCGATGATTGTCCGTTCCGGAAGCGCATCAAGGTCGCAGCTTTGGGGATACCCGCCCTGGTTGTTATACCAGCGGTGATGGCCCAGGGCAATCGGACTATACGCCTTCGTGGATGCATTTCTCTCCAGCATGATCCTGCCCAGCTCCGGATGTTCCCGGATGATTCCGAACTCCAGGTCAGAGAGCTGCCGCTCATAGACAAAAACCGTATCAATCATGGGAAGCTTGCCCACATCATGACATAAAGCCGCATGATAGGCAAAAGAAAGGATCTCCTCCCGCTTTTCAAGTACCTCCTCTTTTGTCCGGCAGTTCAGGAAACCAATGAAGCGCTCAGGCTCCCGGGAGAGCAGGTGTTCCGTGAGACACTTTGTAATATCCGCCACCATGTTCGAATGCAGGTAGGTCGGCGGATGAAGCGCCAGCATGCAGGTAAGACTCATCTGCTCAAAGGGAATTTCCGGCACCTCAATGTAACGGATCAGCAAAAAGCTGACGATCTCAAGAACGGTGAGATCAGTTCCACTGCTGTGCAGGTGAAGAAGGTATTCCATCAGGCTGCGGTACATCTCTGTAAGCCGGCCAATATGCTCCTCCGTCAGTCCCGGCTGTGCATTGCCGCTGTCGGGAACATTTTCCGGAACCGGGTTTCCGAGAATCAGCATATACTCAAGGGGAATCTCCAGGCAGGCCGTATCGCTGCCGCTCTCCTTCCGGGTCAGATACAGCTGATACAGCGCCGAAAGGCAGGCCTCTCTGTCCATCATTCCGGCATAATAATCCGCCCGGATTTCCACCAGCCGGAGTCTGTCCTCGGAGATGACCCGCCGGCCGGTCTCCGGATACTGCTCCCATTCCGCCCTCAGCTGCTGCACATAGGGACGGATCTTCACCGCTTCCTCCGGTGAGATCATGGCGCTGTTTCCGTATTCCGTCAGCATCCCGATGTATTCAAGTGTGCGGAGACGATGATATACCCAGTCGTATTCAGGCACCAGTACCCGGATTTCCTCATCCTTTTCCAGTTCAAGCATCTCCAGAAGATTCTGAATGCCGTGATCCTTCCCGCCGGAAAGCGTTCCGACCATTTCCCGGAAACAGTGGCTGTATCTGGCATCGGTCAGCACGGTCAGGCGGCACTCATTATCCGGCAGTTTTTTCATCTGCTCTTTTGTCAGGAGATTCCGAAACTTTAACGAGAGAGAAACGCCCTTCTGCTGATAATCAAGCGCCATTTCCGGTTTCGTCATAATGCGGCGGGTCTTGACCAGCATCGCGTATATCGCATCCATGCGGGTGTCCATCTGGCGGATCAGGGCCGCCCGGTCCGTGCCGGCTTCGGCACACTCCATCAGGCGTTCAGAAATCACATCCGCCAGGGACGAGTCGATGTTTTCCAGTCTGTACGCATCATAAAGACCGCTCATCAGATCATCCAGGAGCCTGACAACGGGTTCCTCCACGTGCTCCCCTGCCCTGAGCATCGGTTCCATCACCCGGATGATCATTTCCCGGTTCTCTGCAGCCAGTGTACCGATCCTGGCAAAATTCTCCCGCAGGATGCGGCTGTAATCCTCCGGTTTATGCACATCCTTAAGGAATGGGGAGGACAGCGTCCGTATTTCCTTTGTTCGCGCCAGATACTTACGGATCTCTTTTTCCATTCATTCACCCCCATTCCTTTGCAGGCCACACAGTTGTCATTTGCCAGAGCAACATTGCATGAGGCCTGGATTTGACTTAACTGTCGTTTCGCGACAGGGCCGCTCCTGTCGGTATCCGTTCCTTATGCTTTTCCTGATTTCATGCGTTTCTTGTTCGCATACATGATTGAATCCGCCCGCCTGAAAACATCCTCTGTATCGGTATCCGAGGCAGGATCGAACACCGCACAGCCAATTGCCGCCGTGATCTGTTCCCATGGCGTCAACTGATCATTCTTCCTGATTTTTTCCATCTCTGCGTTGAAGCCGGCAATCCGTTCATCTCTGTTTTCAGCCGCCGGTTTCCGCAGTTGTGTCCCTGTTCCTCATTCCGTTCCGGCAGCATTTGCGCCGCGTCAGTCCCGGGGATCACCGGCTCGGTTCAAAGCCAATCCCGCACGCGCCTGAACATTAGCCGGCGTTTTCCGTTTTCCTGACACCTGAATAGCCCAGCCACTTCAGCACGCGCTGGATATAGGCATCCCAGAAATCCCAGTCATGACCGCCCTCTCCCTCCTCATACACGACCTCCGCTCCGGCATCACGGAGGGCCTTTGCCATCGAGCGGTTCGCCTCCAGCAGCGAATCCTGAAGGCCGCAGGCAATATAGAACGCAGGGAAACGGCCCTCCGGATCATTTTGTATCTCCCGGATCAGATAACGGGGATTCCGGTCCGTATTTCTTGTTTCCTCCAGATTGCCAAAGTTTCTGACTTCCCCAATGGTATTTCCCTGGTTTTCCACCCAGTCGGCAGGATATTCGTAAACATGCAGCGCCCCCGAAAGAACCGCCGCTTTTCCGAAGGTCTTCCAGTATTTGAGCGCATTCCGGCAGGCACCGAACCCGCCCATGGACAGACCACCCAGAAAGGTGTCCTCCCGTTTGCGGGAAAGCGGGAACACCTCCCGTGTCACCTCTACCAGTTCACGTCCCACATATTCACCAAAGTCGCCCAGACAGCCATCCTTTACCAGAATATCAATGTAAAACGAATTTTCACCGGAGGGCATGACAACTGCCAGTCCGCTTTCCTCCGCCCACAGCCGGATTCTGCTGTAGCTGAGCCAGCCATTGGCATTATCCGTCAGTCCATGAAGAAGGTACAGGGTCGGAAAAGGAGCGCTGAACCGTTCGAACGGAAGAATGATGTTCACAGGAACTGTTCTTTTCAGTGTTTCTGAATGAAAATCCATCTGTATCAGGGCCATTGCTTTTTCCTCCTCTGCTCTGCTCATTTGCCTGAGATGCTTGGCCAGCAGCCTGGATTCGGCTTCCCTTCACTGCGCGGCAAGGCGGCTCCTTCAGTGATTCTATATCTTCACATCGATTAACATTATAAACGATTCACTGCCATTCGCAAATACTTTTTTACGGCCATGGGTGCGCATTTCAGGGGGGACTGTTCACACCTATACCGCTCAAGTACGGCAAGATACGGCGGGAAAATGGACAGATTGGGATCGCAACGCCTGAAAACTGAAAAGAGTCCCGGCCATGCATCAGCAAAAAGCACGGCCGGGACTCCCTGTTGAACATTTTCAATCCGGTGACTGTCACAGATCCCGGTTTTTCATCATTGGGCCTCCAGAGGAATCGATTCAAGATCATCCGGAATCCAGAGATTGCCGTGATAATACTGGCTGCCCTCCTGCCGGTACAGTTTTTTCCTTCTCGGAAGAATACTGTCCTCCGTATGATACAGAAGCAGATTTTTAACTCCCAGCCGTTCACACAGCATGCAGACATTCCGCACCGTCGAATGATTCTTTTCAGTGGGATCAAAGAGAGCCGCCTGTGAATGCAGACAGAACGTTTCATGGAGCAGCCAGTCGCTCTCATATGCATATGACTCCACCTCTGAATTCAGAGGCTCATCGCCGCAGCATATCAGTCTCTTTCCATCCCCATATTCCATCCGGTAGCCAAACTGCTTTTCCTTGGTGGAATGCATGTCAAAAAATGTCATGGAATGACCGATAATCGTCCGTGTCTCCCCGTCCGCGACTTTGACCAGGTGAAGACGCTGATCGATCTGCGCTGCTTCTTTTTTCTTATACAGCTTTTCGGCCAGCTCCCGAATCAGCCCGATCACTTCCTTGTGCGAATAAACAAACGCCTCTCCCGGATATTCACCCTGTGCCATAGACCGGCAAATCGACCGAATCAGCCAGACGATTCCCATCAGGTGATCCAGATGCCGATGGGTCACAAAGATATGCCGGATGTCCATCCAGTCATAGCCGGCCGCCCGGATCTGATGCATGATGGTATTTCCTCCGCCGCCATCCGTCAGGAACAGCTGACCGTCATCGTCCAGCAGAAAGCATGTATTGTAACACTCGGTCACCAGTGCGCTGCCGGTCCCGAGCATCGTCAGTCTGATGTTTTTCTCCATGGGTTCCACTCCAATTGCAAAATCAGTTTGCCCGCCGGCGTTCATTATAGCTCCAACAGCCTGCAATCACAATGAGAAAAGTGGGACGACACGCAGTGTCGATTGATCGCGTATGAAAACCTGAAATGCAGCGGTGCCGAATGACCGGGCTGCGGTCATAGAGCAGGGCCGACACGCAGTGTCGATTGATCGCGTATGAAAACCGGAAATGCAGCGGTGCCGGGAGATCCGACGGTGGTCATATGGAAGGTGCGGCCGCTCATCCCTTATGGCGCACTCCGCTGTTGTCTGTCCCGCGAACCTCCTCGTGATAAAAGTAGTCCACGATGGTGGGATGTCCCTTGGGCACACGCTCATAGGGCGTCTCGTTGTCAATGAACCGGCACTGATACTTGTCTGCCATTTCTTTTGCTTTCTTTTCGAGGCCTTCAAAATAGCTCCGGTTGCGCTTTGTGTAGATCTCCTCATAGAGAGGCACCAGGTCCGGATGTTTCTCGCGGATGTAGTTCATGATTCCTGTCTTGAAGCCGCCGCGCAGGTTCAGGTTTTCAAGCCAGATCAGGTCGCACTGCTCCCTTGCCCGCATAAAAATCGCCTCGATATCCGTAATGCCGGGAAACACGGGCGAGATAAAGCATACCGTGCGGATTCCCGCGTCGTAGACCTGTTTCATGGCTGCCAGCCGCCTTTCGATGCTGACGGCACAGTCCATGTCATTTTTGAATTCCTCATCCAGCGTATTCACTGACCAGGAAACCGTCAGGCGGTTTTGCCTGTTGATGTCCATCAGCAGATCCATATCCCGCAGAACAAGATCCGACTTGGTGCAGATCAGGATGTCTGCCCCGCTGTCTTTGAGCTGCTCAAGAAGAAGACGGGTTTTCCCGAATTTCTCCTCCAGCGGGTTGTATCCATCCGTCACCGTTCCGATAATGACCCTCTGCCCGGCATACTTCCGCGGATTGGTGATTGCCGGCCATTCTTTCACGTCCATGAAGGTTCCCCAGTCCTCCGTATGCCCGGTGAACCGCTTCATAAAGCTGGCATAGCAGTATTTACAGGCATGCGGGCAGCCCACATACGGATTGACCGAATACCCGCCCAGCGGCCCGTTTGATTTGGTCATCACACTCTTCGTCTGTACAAATCCTATTTTGATTTCCGGCTGTTCCATGCGTTCTGTTCCTCCAATACATCATTGAATGCTTTCGGCAGTTCCTGAATCATCTGTTCCTCGCCCATGATCGGAACAAGATCCTCTTTATAGAAGACCGGGATGCCGCCCTGATGTGCCTGTTCCGTCAGGGAACGGGCCCAGGCGGGATCCGTATGCACCTTCCGGCTCTGCGGTCCCGTCATCGTCCCCACGACGATCCAGTCCATGCCGGACAGGTTCACCCGGCCGGGATCATCGAACAGCGGCTCAAAGGTCACATGGTAATGCTTTGCCTGCACCTGTGCCCGGAGGGCATCAATCCGCCAGAGATCCCCCTTTCCGGTGACCGTCACGCCGAACCAGGCGTTGTCAAGGTCCGTGCTGAAGCTGAGCAGATCCGGACGCTTGGTGAGAAAGAGAAACTGATGCTGCGGATTCATCCGTATTTTCTCAAAGACCTTTTCTCGCCACGCCGGCTGCCAGCCGGAGAGATCGCTCATGCCGGTCAGCAGAAAATTCTGCGGACGGGGCTTGTCCATCATCCGCAGCTTACCCTCAAAAAACTCGGGCACCGAAAAATCATCCGTAATGTGAAACCGTCTCGCATTGTTCCGTGCATAGCAGTACGCGCAGCCGACGGAACAGCCAATCACCAGATTCATGTTCTGAATCAGATCCTTGATACATCTGCTCATGCCTTCAGTTTTTCCTCCAGATTCTGCTGAATTCGCTCCAGATACCCCTCAAACCGGGTAATTTCATCCTCCGTAAACCCCTTGTAGTACAGTTTGCTCATCTGCTCTGACACGGCCTCGTAATCCGCCCGCAGCGCTCTTGACTTTTCCGTCAGGTAAAGCAGTGTTTTCCGCTTATCCCGGCTGTCTGCTTCTCTGCGGATCAGCCCCTGCCGTTCCATGCGTTCCAGCATCGTCGTCAGGGAGGTAATGGCCAGACCGCACTGCTCGGAAATTGTCCTGATCGGCACGCCGTCCTGCTGCCAGAGGACATACAGAATCCGTCCCTGCGCCCCATTGAACGCATCTATTCCTTTTTGGGCCAGCACTTTTTCAAAAAGCCGGTCACCAAGCTGCTTGATCTTCGTAACCAGAAAACCGCCATTATTTTTCATCATCAAAAAGCTCCTATATGGTAGTACTTTTACATTCTACCATATAGGAGTATTTCCGTCAACCGCCGGTTTATTGTCAGGCAACTGACTCTCCATGATATCCGGAAAGGGTTTTGCCGCACAGCGGCCGTGCATCAGGGATGAACACCGGAATCCAAAGATCCGGATGCATAAGGCAGGCACTTTTTTCTGTTGTCATTCTTCGTTGAAACGATTAAAATACTTTCAAAACAGAACAAAAATCATCTGAAATGGACAGATCCGGCAATTGTCCGACAGGAACCGCACAGACAGTGGACTCAAAAATTGTGTGCACGCACGGCACTCGCGGCAGGGATTTCCACGCCGATTTCTTTTGAGCTGGTTCAGGCGGGGAATCGTCAGGGCGTAATCAATGAACACATTTCAGGAAAAACACGGACAGAACTGACGGCTGAGGAACCGGAAAAAGCCGAGGAAATGGACAGGATCCTGGCGGAAATCGGCCGGGCTCTGCAACATGCACCTGCTGCGGAAACCACGATGCCGGTGCAGGCCACGCAGATGCTTTGGTTTGAGCGGACGTCCGGGAACCGTTTTGCCGGATACAGCGAAAGGTACGGCAGGAAATTGCATCCGCCTTTGCCATGAAATGGGAGGAAGAGCCATGCAGGAAAAGTTAAAACCGAGAAGTGACATTATTTCAAGCATGTTTTTCTCAGCGTGTATTGCGATGATCTTCACAGCGGCAGCCGGTGTTGTCGCGCACACTGTAGACGGGATTATTGCCAGCCGCTTCCTGGGAACAAATACCTATTCAGCCATCTCACTGCTGGGGCCGTTTTCAAGTACCCTGATCATGCTGGCCGGCTTTATCACCACCGGCTGTCAGGTAGTTACCTCCCGGCTCATCGGGACCGGAAAAAAAGAAGAGTCGGATTCGGTCTTTTCCATCTCTGTTGTCGCTCTCATCGGCCTCTCCGTCCTGGTATTGCTGGCCAGTATGGCATTCCCCCGTCAGCTGTTTTCGATCTGCGGCATTTCCATGACAAAACATGCTGAAATCTATCCGGAGATGCTCGGCTATCTTCACGGATACATGTTCGGAATCCCGGCCCTGATGACCATCCAGCTGCTGGGTCCCATGGTTGTCATGGACGGCGGCCAGAATCTCTTCAGCCTGTCGGCCGTTGTGCTGTGTATTTCGAATATCCTCGGGGACCTGCTCAACGTGCTGGTCATTAAAAGCGGCAGCTTTGGAATGGGGATGGTCACTTCGATTTCCTATCTGCTTCAGCTTCTGCTGGTTTCGAGCCATTTTTTCACCGGAAACGGGACACTCCGTTTTTCGCTGCGGTCCGTGCAGGTCCATCACCTGGCCGAGATGGCGCGTGCCGGTTCCCCCAGCTTTGTCCGAAAGCTGGCCACCGTTCTGCGCGATCTGCTGATTAACCGGATGAACCTGGCCATCGCGCTTACCACCGCCGCCATCGCCGCGCGCGGCGTACAGAATGATCTGAACAGCCTGCTGTTCTGCATCAGCACCGGTGTGGGAAAGGCACTGCTGACCATGACCGGCATTTATTACGGAGCAAATGACCGGAAAGGACTGAAACGGCTCTTTATTACCTCGCTGAAGACAGGCATTAAACTGGCAGGAATTGCCGGCCTGATCAGCTATATCTTTGCCAGAGTGGTCGCACACTTTTATATGGATGACCCTGAGGCAATTGACCTGGCGACCTTTGCCATCCGGTGTATGGCACTGGGTCTGGTTCTGGACACGATCCTGATCGGCTTTCAGAATTATCTCCAGGGCATCGGGAACCACGGAATTGTCAACTTCATGGGCTTTGGCGAGCGCTTTTTCATCCCGGTACTGGTGGCGTTTGTGATGGGCAGATTTTTCGGAACGAAGGGAATCATGGCCTCCATCGCCGTCAGCAAACTGCTGCTGGCCATCCTGGTGTTTATTCTGATCTGTATCCACTGCCGGCGCTTCCCGCGGGACACAGAGGACTTCATGTTCCTGCCCAAAGACTTTGGCGGCAATGAGGAGGACAGCCGGGATGTGCATCTGTACAGCATGGAGGATGTCATGCAGGAACGGGATGAGGCGATCCTCTTCTGCCGGAATCATGGTGTGGATGAGAAACAATCCGAACTGATGGGCCTGTTTGTCGAGGAACTGGCCGGATACATCATCCAGAACGGAAAGCCGCGCAAACCGGGCGCGGTGTGTGTGGATTACCGCCTGTTTGTCAACCATAACCGGATCTGTCTCAGCGTGAGGGATTACTGCCACAAATTCGATCCCATGCGGTACATCAAGAGAAAGTGGAAAGAAGCGCCGCCTGGTCTTCAGATTGTGGCAGGTCTTGCCCGCGAGGTACAGTATTTCAATACGTTCAACAGCAATTGTATTCTGGTCTACCTGAACTGAAAGGACCTGTCCAGATGCGATGGCATTTCCCGCCGCAAACGGGTCCTGCACATACAAAAACCTCCTGTACCATACAGGAGGTTTTTCTTTAGCCGTTCATCGCTTCTTAAAGTGAGGCGGATCCCTTCCGGTAATTGAAGACGTATCCCTCCACTCTGATGACTAGATGGAGCGCCGTATGACAACTTGCTAAATTCAGGCCTTAGACAAAGCTGCTCATGCAAACACCCCTAATTAGAACATAAAGAGAATGTCAGGAGCGATTTTCAGTCACTCTGTCAATTAGTTCTTCAAGGCGCTCAATCACGAGATCTTCCTGTCCGGTTGGTGCGACGCAGGTATCTTTCGGGCAGAAAAGGATGGCCTTAACGCCTGCATCTCTGGCACACAGGACATCCAATGCACGGTCACCCACATAGGCCGTACGGTTCCGATCAAGTGCATATTTCTCGACAAGATACCGAACCCCTTCACCGGATGGCTTCGGCTGAAAGCCATATGTAAAGGTGACGATTTCTCTGAAATAGCCGATGATTCCAAGGCGTTCCAGCAGCGGCACCGTGGATTTCCCGCGATGCGTATAAACAAAATGGTCGGCGCCTGCACGCTTTAATTCCTCCAGTGTTTGGCTAGCACCGGGGATCAGGGCAATCTCCTCCAGACGGTCATGACTGATCTCCCGGTACCGCTGGTAAAGCTGACTGTAATCAAGCCCGCACCTTGCGGCCAGTTCCCGAAGATACGCGGACACCGCCCCCAGCTTAACGGCCTTCAGGATATCATTCTGCGAATCATTCACCCCGGCCTCCCGGGCAATTATCACAAGACTCTGCACAATGGAACCATAGGAATCCAGCAGCGTTCCATCCAGATCCCAGATAACGTTTTTCAGCATGTCTCCGACTCCTCAACCGCCGCGCTGCCCAGTTCCCGGTCAATCTCTCTGCCGCGTTCCAGGAGATTGTATATTCCATCCTCCGAAAGTACGCCCCGTTTCAGGTCCACCGGCAGCTGTCCTGCCTCATCCGCCGCAAAGTCTTCCTTCCATTCCGGGCCCGTATAATACGCCGACAGTTCACGGAGAAGCTCTGCCGCCTGTTCTGCTGCACCTAAAGCCCGCTCCGCCTTCTCCAGCAGCTCTTCGTAATACCTGATCCGTTCTGTCCTTGTCCTGTTTTCCACTCTCTTTCCCCTTTCCGAACGGTCCCGGTAACCGCCCGATTCCCGTTTCCCGGCAGACTGAAACCGGCCATTGTTCACCAGGGACATTCCGGAGCCGCAACGTCCGTACACCTGTCCACATGCCACAGATTCACCCGATAAGTGAAAAATGCCTCATGGCTTTTTCAATCCCATCCTCTTCCGGACGGGCTGTGACATACGTGCAGACCGCTTTCACGTCATCTGATGCATTCCCCATGGCAATGCTGTGCCCCGCATGCCTGAACATAGGCAGGTCATTTCTGCTGTCCCCAAAGGCAAAGCATTCCTCGCGGCTCATCCCCAGTTTCTTTCGGAGGAAGTCAATGCCCGTCCCTTTTGAATAGCCGACCGGAACAATTTCCCAGGCACCGGAACCGCGGTCAATGGCTGTATACGGCATCCCGAGCGTTTTTGTCCGCTCCTCCAGTTCCCGAATGGTTTCCTCATCCGCAAAACAGAACATCTTCACGATTCTGAATTCCGGATCATCTCTGCGGATCGTGCGCGCGATGCCGTGCTGCTGCGCAAAATCCCGGAAAGCCCGCATGTTCCGGTCATCCGGGATCCGGGGATCAAAATAGATCGCCGTGTCGCACTCATAGACAATCCGCAGCTTCATTTCCGCATTCAGGTTCATCAGGGCCAGCGATTTTTCCAGGCTGTACTCCATGCTAGTCAGCGTCTCCCCCTGATAGATCACGCGTGTTCCGCAGCCCATAATCCAACCGTCCAGCGGAAAATCATCCAGCCGCCGGTCCATATTGCAAAGGGTACGGCCTGTGTTGACGATCAGGCGGTGTCCGTTGCTGCGTGCCTTTTCCATTGCCGGTTTCACACTTTCCGGCAGACGACGCTGATCGTCAAAAATGGTTCCATCAATATCAAAAAACAGTAGCATGCTCTTTCCTATTCCGTTTATGATTGTTTCTTTTCATCCGGTCTGTCCTCACCCTCCGCAGGCCTTGGCCAGGGATCTGTCCGGCCTTTACGCACCGAAAAGCGGGGTGGAATAATACCGCTCCGCCGTATCCGGCAGCACGGTGACGACCGTTTTCCCCGGTCCGAGCTTTTTGGCCAGTTTCAGCGCCGCGGCCACATTGGTCCCGCTGGAAATGCCGCAGGCCAGACCCTCCTCAACGGCCAGCCGCCTGGCCGTGGTGATGGCTTCCTGATCCGTCACCACATAAATGTGATCATAGATTTCCCGGTTGAGAATGTCCGGAATGATCCCATCTCCGATTCCCATCTGCATGTGTGTTCCAATGGTTCCCCCGGCCAGGATCGCCGCGTTCTCCGGTTCAACCGCCCAGATTTCCATTTCCGGATACTTTTCCTTCAGCACCTCTCCGATGCCCGTCAGCGTTCCTCCGGTTCCGATTCCGCTGCAGAAACCGTCGATACGGCGCTCCGCCTGCGCGATGATCTCCAGCGCCGTATGATTCTTGTGTGCCAGCGTGTTGTTCGGATTCTCGAACTGCTGGGGAATAAACACCTTCGGATTCTTTTTTTTCATGTTCTGCGCAGCTTGAAGGCACTCTTCCATGCATTTCCCGATATCGCCTGCGTCATGAATGAGTTTCACCTCCGCACCGTAATGACGGATCAGCTTGCGTCTTTCCTCACTGACCGAATCCGGCATCACGATAATCGTCCGATATCCCCGGACCGCACCTACCAGTGCCAGTCCGATGCCCTGGTTCCCGCTGGTAGGCTCTACGATAATGCTGTCTGAATTGATCAGGCCCTCCTGTTCCGCCCTGAGAATCATATTCAGTGCGGTACGGGTTTTTATGGATCCGCCCACATTCAGCGATTCCACTTTCACGAGGATCTCTGCACTGCCTTCCTCCGGCAGCCTGTTAAGTCGGACCAGCGGCGTATTTCCTACCGCGTCCAGAATCGACTTGCAAACCAAATTCCCATTCCTCCCGGTTTTAATCTTTCTGTTGTTGAACAGCGGCCTGGTCTTTGGGCTCCGCTGCATTCCGTTACTCTTGTTGAGCAGGCCATTGAATTATACCCTTGATGCACGGAATGAATCAATCCACAAAAAAACTCACTGATCCTCCCGCAGAAACGCCTCAACCTCCGCCTTCATTCCTGCGTATCGTTTCTGGACATCCGGCCTTGTAAACCGGATCTCCATCATCCCCTGCAGGTACCCCTGCTCCGCCGCTCTCTGGCGGGCGGAGGCAGATTCAAGGCCAAAGCACAGGGCAATATGGGCCATGTGAAAATCTGCCGGGAAAAAGCGCATGGAATAATCCGCCAGTGTATGCCGGTAAAAGGCCGCCTCAATGGCCGGTGATATCTCCCCGGCCAGCAGTTCTGCCCGGGTACATCCGTAATTGATCTCCCAGCCGCTTTCCACAATTGTCCGAAAGATATCCAGCTGGTCCGCTTCGCGTATGATCCGGCAAAACAGCCTCTCCCGCGCGTTCAGGTCATCCGGAAGCTGAAGATCACTGTGATGGAGCACCGCCATTTCCATGACCCGCTGATCCTCCGGACAGATCTGATCATAATCCGGGATGATGTCCCTGATCAGCCCATGAGTGAACAACAGCCGCGCGCCAAGCTGCGCATGATTAAACTGCGCTGAATCATCCAGGCTATGGGTTACAACCGCCTGCCCGAAACGGGCAAAGTCGTGTAACTGACCGATTACCCAGGCCATGTCCCTGTCATAATCACTCAGTCCCAATCCGTCCGCAATTTCAAGACAGTTCTGCGCCACAGCCCGGGTATGAATCAGTTTCAGTTCACACATCTGGCGAACCCTGTCCTCCGTGACATGATACAAACCATAGAAAGCCTCGCAGTTCTCGCGAATTGTTGGCGTATCAAACAGATAGTCGTTCACTTTCAGCCTCCTTTTTAAGCCAAAGCTGCTTTACCGGTGCTCCTCCCTGACAAAACGACGCTGCGCGTCAGCCCAATTCTTTATGGAACGCAACCTGATCTCTCGGCATTGATGCATCTCCGGTACACCTGTTTGGCAGAATGACGCTGCGCGTCAGCCCAATTTTGACGGTTCCGGTGAATATTCCCGTTTATTATAGCCAAAGCAGTCCGGTTCGTCTACATTCCGTCTGCACATGACCACGGGCATCAAAGAAGCCGCCCTCGGGGCGGCTAAAAGAGTTTGTGTTACTTCTTCATGTACGTTTGATTTCTGCTGGTTGGTTTATCCGGATTGCTCATGGCGATAAGCCCCTGCTTAAGTGCCGGCAACAGATATCGCTTTCTGAAGTTATCTCTGGATTTCAGGGACAGCTTTTCCATAAGCTTTACACCTGAATAGGAAATACCTTCCTTCATGACATCCATCAGTCGCTGTACTTCAGCCGGCAGGCAGAGATCTTTTTCGGATACCTGCTCAAGCGCCCGGTCCAGCGTCAGATTAATCTTATCCAGCATAAACACAATAAACACATCTGAATTTCCTGCCGTGTGGCATCTGGCGATGGCCTCATAATAGTCATCCTGAAATTCATGGATACGATTTTCCAGCGGAAGATACTGAAAGACAGGATTCCATTCCGTCAGAAGCGCTGTCTGCCATAATCGGGCCATTCGTCCATTTCCATCTGAGAAGGGATGAATAGATACGAATTCATAGTGAAAAACAGAGGAAAGGATGAGCGTGTGAACTTCTTCCCTGGACTGTATCATCCAGTCAAACAGAGATTGCATCTGAGTCGGCACAAGATGCGGCGGCGGCGCCATATAGATGCACCGGTCACCATTGAATACCCCTTCATTGTGCGTGCGAAACATGCCGGATTCCTGTACGGTCAGATATGTCATAACACCATGAAGCTTCTTCAGATCATCCACAGAATAAGGATTAAACGAGCCCAGCAATGTATACGCCTGCCAGGCATTTTTGACCTCCTGAATGTCATTTTGAAGTCCAATGACCATCTTTCCATTGATAACACTTTTCACTTCATCCAGAGACAGTGCGTTTGCCTCAATCGCCAGAGAGGAGTGGATGGAGCGGATCCGGTTATTTCTCTGAAGATGTGGTTTTGTCTCAAAGGAATGATCACTGCTGATTTTTCCGGCCTTTTCAGCGATCTGCGCAGCCAGCATCAGCATCTGATTATTGATGGAAAAAGGTGGGACATAGCCTTCCACAGAATCCACCTCATTTTCCCGTCCAATATACCTCATTAGACTCAAATACTCAAGAACTTGGCGTTATCTTGTATGCTTTTCCTGTATGTTATCTTGTATGCTTTTCCTGTATGTTATCTTGTATGCTATCTTGTATTCTATCTTGTATGTTTTCTGGGTTGTTATCTTGTGTTGTGGCTAAACTGAACTGTCATTAAATTGATAAGGGGTTTGTCACTTTTTGCTCACAATGACTGTCAAAACGACCTGAAAAGACTCATTTCGATCGTCAGACCGAAAAAACTGCACAAAACTCTCGAAGCACGCGGTAGAAAAACATTGGTCAAATTGCACTATCACTTGCTCTGATATTAAGGCTAAATGACGGTGATCTCTGGAGTTGTCACTGAACTGACCTCGCTGTCAATCCGGTCATTCACTATGTGGTGATTTTCAAACTGAAAAAGCATCTTTACACTGGTTAGGATCCAGAGGCTGGTATGTGTCTCGACCGGAATTTTTTGCCTTCAGGATTGACACGGAGCCTCTAACCAGGGTGTGTACGCCAGCATGCGGCAGCCCAACGGGGGAAGGGCTGGCACGCCTTCAGGCTACACCCTGGTTCTCTCCACATCAATCCATTACAGCAAAATATCCTTCTGCCGCATTCTTCGAACAATATGAGCGTTTATCATATATCTGACTCTACGGCAATAAGCCTTTGACAAGTCAGATGAGCAAACAAATGACAGCTTATTGATCTACTATTGGACATTTCACAAGAGCCACAACAGTCAGAAAACCTGTAGAAGCATGCATGCATATTGTTGAGCACAGGTATGCCGGTAAACGTGTCCGGGACGGCGGCGTCAACGCCAAACAACGTCTTGACAGCTTTTAGAATCGAGACACGGTTGGATTCCGTTATTCCTTTATTGAAGAAGCCAAAGACCGTAAATGGATCTATATCCCGCAGTTCACCCGATTCCAATTTCGGCATAGGCAAACTGGTCATTTCATAGACGAGCGAGACCTTTTTTACGAGTTCATCCCGATTGCTCCTGTACAGCAGAAGCTTATCGGCAAACTCCTGGTAAAACTCCATCCAATCCATTATGCGTTTCTCCCTCAATCAGCTTTCCGAAGTAACATATTGGGAAAGTGATAAATTCTTTCTGTTTTTCTCGAGATAGTTCATTAAAGCATTTCTGCGCCTCAACAGAATCTTCCAGCAAGAGAAAGGCTCCGCAGCGTATATCAGTTGGATACTCTATTCCTGTAAACTTTCCAAGTTCAATAACTTCCCGAGTAGTAAGTGATCGACGTCGTTTCTCAATTTGCAGCTGATTTAATCTTAAAATGGGATAATCAACTGTTTCCTTATCCATTGAGAGCCATCTGCAAATCGTATCTGCCAGATCAAGAAGTCGCTCATCTTTTTCTTTTTGATCATCATATCCGCGTAAAACATTCAGCATCATAAGTGTTACGTATTCAATCCGCAGAGGATGATGTTTCATTGAGCAGAGATCTCTTTTCATCAACTCATAATCCATGTTAGATGTATGAATGAAGGCCTCTTTATTAAGTAATATATAGTGTGAACACGGAATCGGATTACACTGCATTGTGTCAGTTCCATCAAAGAGCGCTATTCTATGTGGCTCGAAGAAGTTTTCAAGTTGATAGTAACCTTCCTCTTGCCTGGTAGCCCAAATCCATATTGACAAATTTGCAATTTTGATTACTCCATGAAACACGGAATCTTTAGATTTAGAAAAAGCAATCCTTTTGTTATAAAGAACTGCATTTACGATATTACTAATGTTTATTTCATCCCTGGCAGAAAGACTTCCACATTGGAGTTCTTCTTTTACTCCAAGAATATCAAGCATTTTCTTCACATCGGTATAATAACGCAAGCTGTCTTTGTATTTTTTGACTTCAAAAGAATTCACTCCTGCAAAGCGAAGCTTATATCCATTGAGCGTTATCTCTCGGCTCTCTATTATATCAATGAAACACGATGCGTCCTGAATGAAATTCGAGAGTGTTCCTGTCGGTTTAAAATCAATGGTCAGTTTACTGTTTTGATGATCTAAAGATATCCTGATGCCTTTCCCCACATGAAGAATCGGTGTACCTTTTTCATACTGAACACAATATGATGGAAAATACTCTTTATTCCTAACCTGAACTTTTCCGGAGATGTGTTTATACACACTAGCATTACTAACTTTCTGGATAGGGATATCAATATCCAACCCTTTTGGCTTTGCATATAAGTAGAATGTGTGTTTGGAAATAAAGGTTCCAATATTATCAATGTTCAGCCCAATGCCTGAAGTATTGAAAGAAATCGATTCAATTTCGATTCCATTCTTCTCCAACTGTTCGAACGATACAATTTCTTTTCCGATAAAGCTTGTCTGTTTTCGTGAATTTTCAACGAAACTTATGAAAATGGAGCTCATTTCATCTGGATCATCTTGCGGAAACTTTTCTAGCATTATAGTTGTGTGTTTTTTCTGTCCAGCGTTGTCCAAATATTTTTTTAGATCAAGCACCTGTAGATCTGCATAATAAATATTTGCCGTGCCTGTAGGTGTTTCTACACTGACAAGGAAGAAAATACATCCCCCATCTCTGTAATAGTTTCTGATATCTGCGATTTGACATGAATAGGAAGCAGTGTCTGAAATAATAGCCTTTTCTGTCCCTTTTATCTGCACTGGAACCCGACCTAATAGATCAGCTTTTCTAAATGAAGCATTTTTGTATACGTAAACCATTCCATCCCAAGTTGGAGTTTTATCATTGGTACTAATAAAAGAATCTAAAATAGGGCAATGCAATAATACTGCTTTAAGTGCAGTTGTCGCTGTTTCTTCTATTCTTTTGTTGTTTGAAGCTGCCACTAGACGTTCTCCTTACAACACATGTATCTTATTGCTCCACTTTACCTGTTGACTGGTCAAGCGTTTTATTTCCCCACACATACTCCAGATTGTATTTTCCCTTCATCATATTACAAAGAGCGCTAAGATACTCCAGATTAACCTGATACATTACATCCGGTCCGGGTTTTATTTTCCATTCCTTTCCTGAACGGTCACCGGCCATTTCTTTTTTCTCAAACCGTTTTATGTTTCTCAGCAGTTGATCCCTTTGGCAGACGAGTTCAAAAAAGTCGGCGTCTTTGAGTTCTTCGATAAATGAGCTAGGGCTTGTCATCATAAGCTTTGTCCTCGTATTTCTAATCTTTGCCTGAGATGAGCGTAGATTATGTAGCATAGATTCTGTTGTGTGGATATGATTTTATCACAAACTCCTGCCATTATAATAATGAATATTCAAAAGTCTACATATAGCAATCTTTCGTTTTTCATTTGATTCAGCCTGGGTATTTCTACTATCTCTTTCATACAATCCGTTTGATAACCCAATTAACTCGCGAGAAGCCTCCTTTAGAATCGAGGATCTGGGAACAAAAAGACACAATCCAGGCCGCACTTCAGCAAAAGCAGCTAAATTTGCTGCAAGTTCTCTAAAAACCTTTGATACCTTTTCATACTCATCGTTCTTTTGACTAGCAGGATTACTATAAACATTTGCAAAGAAAACAAGATTGTAGGCAATTTCGCCTTTCAACTTCTTGTAATTGTTCCAGTGTGATATCCACATTTGATCCGTAATTTTTTGGAACACGAAAATTAAAGCACCTGATAAAACCGTGAGAAATAAAGCTTCGGACGTATCTATTCACCTCGTTTCAATTCAAAAAGCTGATTACCCCTTCCGTTGTTTTAACTCTTCAACAAACCGAAGCCACTCTTCCTCTCCCGCGTCCAGGTCGCGCGCCGTGCGAAGAGCTGCGGCGACATAGTCACGCTTCATGATGTAATCAGGAAGATCCGGGGCGACAGAGTCGCGCTTCTTCCCGGCAAGGTTGTACATAGTCTGCTTGTCGTTGTCGTCAAGTCCAAGGATTTCTGCGATTTGTTCCAGCTTCGCGAGTTCGGGCGGATTGCGGCGATCCTTTTCAACGTCACTCAGGAATGGAGCGGAGAAGCCGAGCTGCTCGGCCATCTTCCTGAGCGTGATCTGCTTTTCCTCGCGTTTTCTCTGGAGAAACTCTCCAAAGTTCGCAGGGGCGGTGGTGTTGGCATTCATGGGTACACTCCTCTTTCTTTCTCGTTGTGGGGCGGACAGCGAGTAAGTCTGGCTGCTTGTTAGCATGTCTGCTTACATGAGTATAGCAGATGAAATACTAATTGTCAACAATGAAACTGTGAAGTGAAACTGTAAAGTTATTAGCAAATGCTCAATGAGACTTATTGTCTGTAGACTTATTGTCTACTTTTGCCATAAGATATTTGTGTATGTATTCATCAACGGGAGGTGAATCGATACGGATATCTTAGCTGTGTTTGCTAATAATGTCCGCAAGTTCCGGCAAGCCGATGGATTGTCGCAAGAGGAGCTTGCAGAGAAGTGCGGCATGCATCGAACATACATTAGTGCCGTTGAACGATGCAAAAGGAGTATCTCGCTGGATAATATACAGCGAATCGCAGATGCTCTGGAGGTTGAAACATACAAATTGTTTTTGCCTGAAGAAAAGCAAGTATAGAGAATCAGATAGAATAGGGTTTGGAGCATGTCCTTAGCTCTATCATTGTTAGATTATATGGCTGGGAGCATGATAAAGCTTAAACGTTGATTGAGGTGCATTATGGCTGAAATGGTTACATTAGATATGAACACCCCATCGGTTCAATATCTTTGTCGAAAAGATAAACGATTGGCAAAGATCATTTCTATGGTCGGTCCTATATCTTATGTACCTCACGAGCAAGATCCATACTCCCATATGGTGCATGAAATTATAGAACAAATGATGTCGATTAAGGCTGGCCAAAAAATATACAGCAGATTGGAAAACTTATGTGGCGGTGATGTATCACCTAAGGTAATCAGGCGACTGTCGTATGAGGAATTGCGTAGTTGCGGTACATCAAGTGCAAAAGTGAACTGCATTCAAAACCTGACAAATGCTGTGATTTCAGGAAGTATTGTATTTAGTGAGTTCAAAGAGATGTCTGATGCTGACATCATAAAAAAGTTGACCAGTATAAAAGGCATTGGCCCTTGGACATCAAAAATGTATCTCATCTTCATTTTGGATAGACAAGATGTTTTACCATATGAAGACGGTGCATTCCTTCAGGCGTACCGTTGGCTCTATAAGACAGATGATGTGTCAATGGGCTCGGTTGAGAAAAGGTGCAAAAAATGGAAGCCTTATTCCTCCGTTGCGGCGCGCTTTATGTACCGTGCTTTGGATTATGGTTTTACAAAAAATGAATTTCATTTATTCAAAAATAATGAGGTACTTTCAGAATGAAAACATTTACGTCTCTAGAACTGTTCGCAGGATGTGGAGGACTTGCCCTAGGACTTGAAATGTCTGGTTTTACTACCATTGGTTTGGTTGAAATAGATCGAAGCGCGGCTGAAACGTTAAAGACGAATCGGCCTAATTGGAACGTAATATGCGCAGATATAAGGGATATAGCTTCACATAATCTTGAAGAACTTTTTTCGATAAAGAAAGGTGAATTGGATTTACTCTCCGGAGGACCTCCTTGTCAAAGCTTTAGCACCATAGGGAAGCGGCTTGGTTTTGCAGATTCAAGAGGACAGCTCTTTACTTATTACGCTGAATTCTTAAGGCAGCTAGCTCCTAAAATGCTCATATTTGAAAATGTGAAAGGTTTACGAGGTCATGATAATGGGCATACATACGCGACAATCTTGGAAGCTTTTGACGCTGCTGGTTATGTTACGAATTATGAAGTATTAGATGCCTGGGATTATGGTGTGCCACAACGAAGACAACGTTTATTTACCGTTGGGATAAGAAAAGATATACATGAAATCTGCGAGTTTGAGTTTCCAAAGCCTCACGAATATAAGCCCCTATTAAAAGACATAAAACTGGATACAGATCCAGGGGTGGAAGAATGTGCAAGGTATTCTCAAAACAAACAGAAAGTAATGGAATTGATTCCTCCGGGAGGCTGCTGGAAAGACCTACCGGAAGATATTGCAAAAGAATACATGAAACAATGCTGGTATATGCCTGGTGGGAAAACTGGCATTTTACGGCGATTCAAACTTGATGAGCCTAGTTTCACAATTATGACCGCGCCGAGTTCAAAGCAAGCGGACAGATGTCATCCGTTTGAAATCAGACCATTTTCCTATAGAGAGAATGCCAGAATCCAAACTTTTCCTGACGACTGGGTCTTATGCGGCAGTTTGAGTTCAAAATATCGTCAAATCGGAAACGCTGTACCAGTTGCCCTTGCGAAAGACATGGGAACAAAAGCTTATGAATTACTCGATCAGTATTATTCAACTATAAGGGGGGAAGATGTTGTGGCTACCCGCGGTAAGAAGAAGAATAACTACGAAGCAAGTGAAGCTTTCCTGCAGTATGAAGAAGAAATCGTGACAAATCCAGCTTATGCTGGAATGCCAGATTTGCGCCATGATGACGGAACGATTCAATGGGAAGCGCCCTCTAATCGTGTAAGCGGGGCCTTTCAGTTTTCTCATGACAAGAGATATCAATGGTGGGTTGAGAAAGCAGGCGAAATTGGAATCAGTACTGAAGAAGATAAGTGGATTAGTAAAGTAGCAAAGACTATCCATCCTACGAAACAACACCCGTGTAAAGTATGTGGGCGTGTAATGGATATTCGTTATTGTTACCTATCCTCCAACTTCATGAAAAGAGTTCAGAAATTGAATTTTTATGACGGCACGGTAGAAATGAATGAAGTGACGCATATTATCGATTTTCTCGCTGCTTTTGTTGATACGTACGGAAATAGAGCTTTCGCTGCTCTCCCCGGACTTTTGAAATGCACCCAGGTTAAAGAGTTTCCAAAGTTAGGAAATGACCTGTCTGCTTGGACAAAGTGGATAGAAGAAGAGTACATTCCGAAGGAACCAAGTATGCTTGGACCGGGGGCCATGTCCAATGCACCAGATCGGTTAGACGGATTTCATACATTTAACCGCTGCTGTAGGTCTTCCGCAGATAAAGGCAGATCAAAAGAAAACCTAGCTTCATATTCTACAGATCGTCGGGCTTTTGAAAACTGGAGTGATGGAAACTGGATAACAGCAAACAAGTTAATGGGATTCATTAATTCGAATCCGGATATGAAAAAAGAATACTGTGCAAATGAAGGTAGCGAGGGGCATCACCCCCGTCCTTGTAGCGCTGACCATATAGGACCAATTTCCCTTGGTTTTTGTCATAGACCAGAGTTTCAGTTCCTCTGTAAATCTTGCAACAGTGCAAAAAACAACCGCATGTACTATTCTGATGTAATTCACCTCATCGAGGCAGAGAATGGAGGTGAAGCTGTAGCTACATGGTATGCTAACCCAATTTGGCAGAAATGCAAAAGCAAAGTTACAGATAGAGAGTCTGCACTGAGGCTTAGCCGCGTCATGCGTGATAATCGCAACATTGCTATGATGCTCCTGGCAGAATTTATCAGGAAGAACGAATATTTGTTCTTGCTGACTCTGCTTAATTTAGGCTACGCTGATTATGAATACGATATTATTCCAGAATCAGTAGCCATTAAAAACCAAATCGTCACTGTTGAATTTGCCAGAAAGTCGAGCTCTCTCCGCTATGTTAGCATTCAGAAAACCAGAAAGATCAGAGTGGCGTTTGCCTCTCTTGATGAGTATTCACGAAAGGAAAACCGGAACGGCTATGTTTTCTCCAACGCAGAAATTGAAAGTCTAAAAATGCAAGCGTTTTCAATGCTGGCAAAGGTCAACAATGCTTTAAAAGTGAAGAACCAAAAACTTGTTTCTATTCTCAGTAATGACGATAATGCTGATACTGAAATTGAACGCTTTATCTCATCCGTTAATTATACTGAATTGGTAAATACAGAGGAGTTTATAAAGGCTAAAGAATTCCTAGTACGCATCATGCAGATAGTAGCTGATGAGTTGTCTTCAAACTGGGATGATCCAAGATACTCACGCGAAGTAGTAGATGACTAAAAATGGTGACCACCCTGAACCCGGGTGGTCACCATTTTTATGGTTTGGAATAAGTAAGAAGGTATTCTTCTGCGGAGATTTCCCCACGCATGAACTTTTGATATGAATTTGCTGCAGGAAACCTGTAATCATAATGACAGCCATCTTCGCCTGGTTTCAGAGGCGGTAAATCTCCAATGGTGTCTTCAGCTCCTATTACCGGAGGGAAAAGTGAAATCTGACTATCTTTTGGGACACATGAAATCCCTTGCATATGGAAATTCCTAACGAAGTCCTCTTTTCCTCCGATGATAATAACCCTATCTCGTCTTTGCGGAACTCCAAAGTTTGCAGCACTAACTTGGTTAACTTTAATTTCGTCGACGCATTCCTTGAGCTCTGCTTGAATCATTTCAAAGAACTTACCCTTATCTAAATTCAGAATTCCTCTCACGTTTTCAAACACAAATCCGTCCGGATTTATAGCTTTTACGATATTTGCATATGACATAAACAGCCAGTTGCGCATATCATCAGCGCCTCTACGAGTGTTTGCCGTTGAGAAACCTTGGCAAGGAGGCCCACCTAAAACAAACAATGGAAGTTCAGGATGTGTCTCTTTTGCCTGGAGTGCCTTTTCTACTATTGTATTATGCACTTCTTCGCTGTTGATGTCTCCTACAATAGCATCTCCACCCAAATTTCTTTTATGCGTCTGAACAGCGTAATCATCGATATCATTTCCGATAATAGACTTCCAACCAGCCCAAATGAATCCTAAAGCCAGTCCTCCTGCTCCGCAGAAGAGATCCACAAATTGCCCAGTGAATGGAATCTGTTTAGCTATTTGGTAAGCTAACAGCGGCGGAACAGCATTTCCTATCTGATTATTAATGGCTCCGAGCGATCCAATAAACTCAAAGGAATCCGGAAAACTCTGAAAGCGTGCCGCCTCCCGCTGCGAGAGCGTTCTATCCTGTTCATAATGCATATTACAACCATTGCCTGGTCGATTAAAATACGTATTTATAGTATAGGAAGGCATTTCGGGGCGTAGTCTTCCGTAATAAGTAGACCTGCTTCCTTTCCCAGCTTGATAGCTCTCTCGAATCTGTACTAGTCTTTGGGAGGGAACGCTCTCTGGTATATTTTTCCAATTTCCTCCTGGCGGCACACACTTCACTATCTGCATATCTAATTCACTTAGAGCGGCGGCGTAATGGTTATAAATCATTCTGTTTTGCTCTCCGTCTTTGACTAAATCTCTATATTTTTGCTTAAGAATTGCTTTGTCATCATCGGGAACATCAAACCAATCAACAACAATAGCGTACTCGTCCGATGACAACTTGTACATCTGGGCAACTTCAATCTCGATATCTAACTCCACACTTTCTCCGGAAATCTGTTTATCAACAAGTTCAATAAGATGCTCGCGTATCTCTGGCGCAGGCACATGGACTTGCTTAACAATTCCAGCGGTCACATGGTTAGACACAAGTTTAGTTCTGGCTTGATATTCAAAGATCAAGGAATTCATGATGGCCAGAAGCATTTTTAAATGTGGGAGCTGGCTATCGTCACCAAAGATAACACCGAGTGAATTTCCGCATATATATCCGGGCGGCAATATTGTCGCCTTAATTCTCCTGATTTGAGAATCGCGAGATACATCTCTCCATACGATCTTATGTTTATAAGAGCTTGAAGGAGCCGGAGCAATAGTTTCATTCAAATACATTCCGTCTCCCTTAAAAGAGTACCGGTCGACCATATAGCCCTTGGCAAATTCAATACTTCCTTCAGGCAAAAGTTTTTCTTTAAATCTTGTTTCATCCATCTCCCGAGCGAAAGAGATTCCAACATTATCACAATATGCCTGAGTTGTCGGGAGTTCCTCTAGCTTCATCATGACAGGAATAGCTTCAATTCCTGTTTTCAACGGAACGAGAAAATCGTTTCTTTTAATATATTCAAATACTGCCTTTTCAATTTTCTTTTCCTTAAAAGTATCTTTTGCACTATATATTTTCACATCTAGGCTTTGATCGGTTTCCCCACCTTTTAATACTATTGTCACACTGGAAATATCCGCACTGCCATACAGTTTCATCTCAGCCGGATAAAATGAAATATTTAATACCCTAAAATGTTCGAACATCCAAGTGCGTAGCTTGCTGGACACTTGATCATTAAGGAATGATGCTGGAGAAACAATACCGGCCATTCCTTCGCGATTAATTAGGCGCAAAGCAACCTCTGTTCCACAACGAGCTAAATTTGTGCCCCATTTTCCAAATTTCTTGGACGGCTGAGAAAGGGCAAATTCATCAACCATATATGAATCATATTTTTCTATAGCTACCCTATATAATTGCAATGATTGTTCATCATTGCTTTTGCCAAATAGTTTTTGAGGTTTAAGTAGCCCCCAAGGCGGATTGGTGACACAGATGTCGTACCACCCTTGAACAGCTTTATATTCAACGAACGCATCGCTAACACGAGCATCAAGTTCGAAATCTAAGCTTAATTCTGTGCAAAGATTTTTGATATCCCTTTTTGCTATTTCAACGGCAGTTGCATCTATATCCCATATCGAAATGTAGAGATGTTTTCCGCAGACATCTTTATTCTTCATGAGCCACGGTAAGAGCTTAAGAATAAGTCTTCCGTCACCACAAAATGGATCGATAATCCTTATGGCTGAATTAAACCTGTTTACAGCATAGTTTGCTGTAAGCAGTTGAATCATGTTTTGCGTTATATCGATGTCGGTATAGAATTTCCCCAGTATTTTTTCGTCTTCAAATTCAGTTTGAGTGAATTCGCTAACGAACTGATAATAATCACGGCTCAGTTCGTCTGGAGATTTATTAATCATATCGTTCTCCTCCTAAGCTGAATCGTCATCATCAATTCATCGCACTTTTTCCGCTTTTTACCCATTCATCCAACTCGGATTTTTTAAATTTCCATTGCTTTCCGATTTTGTGTGCAGGAATCTCACTGTCCTCTTTTTTTATCCAATTCCTTATAGAGTCTTTGTTTACTCCAAGATATTCAGCAGCTTCTTCAATGCTGATCCATTTATCGTCAGATAATACCATAATTGCACCTCCTACCCTATATAGAACCCTAGGCATTATAGGGCTTTTTGGCGAACCAGTCAACAGAATATCTGTGAACATGAATGAATTAACATGAAGTTTTACTATTTTAATATGATGTAAAGCAACTTGGTGATAGCATATTCCGCCAACGCGAAAACGCTTTATGTAAATAAACCGATCTTTTTTGGCACAGAACATTTCAAAAGCACGCTTTCCCGCCATTTACGTCAGGAGAAGACCTCTCCGAGTACGCAGATGGAGGCGGTTGACCGATGACCGACCAGGAGAAACAGCGCATCGCAGTTATGCGCAGCGCCGGAGAAAGCTATAAGGAGATTGCGAAAACGCTGAATCTCTCTCAATACTGTTCAGACATTTTGACGCCGGAATCAGCTGACCGGGACGCGCGGCGGCATTTCCGCTCCCAAAGATTTATCAGTTGCACCAGACACAGGAAACAACATAGATAAAGCCGCTTGTTCATTATTTCGTGTTGTGAGGCTAAAGCTTGTAAAAGCTCCGAAAACCGAATATACTTTTCTCATAAATTTTAAGGAGTAATACCATGTCAGAAATGGGAGACAGAATCCGGTCACTACGGAAAAAAGCCGGCATGACTCAGGATGAATTAGGCGAAAAGCTTGGCGTTAAGAAAGCAGCAGTTAATAAGTATGAAACCGGTGACGTCGAAAACATTCCTCGCCAGTCTATTGAAGCCATGTGCAAGCTGTTTGATGTATCAGCCGGTTATCTTCTAGGAATTGATGATTCTCACGCAAAAGAATTCGAACTGATCCAGGAAAAATACGGAAAAGGAGCCGTTAAGCTTCTTCACTCTTTCAGCCAATTGAACGAGGCTGAGAAACAAAAAGTCATATCATACTGTGAGGACATACACCTTATTCACATCATTTCAAGCCGCCTGTAAGTCACTTTTCCACGAAACAATCATCGTATATACCTTTATTTTCCTCGAAACTCCAGCTTGAAAGTTTTCGAAAACTGAATATACTTCCCCCATATTTTTTAAGGAGCAAAACTATGTCAGAAATGGGAGAAAGAATCCGGTCATTACGGAAAAATGCCGGCATGACTCAGGATGAATTAGGCGAAAAGCTTGGCGTTAGTAAAACAATTGTCAACCGATATGAAAGCGGAATCATTGAAAATATCAAAAGATCAACCATTGAAGCCATGTGCAAGCTGTTTGATGTGTCAGCTGGTTATCTTTTAGGAATTGATGATTCTCATGCAAAAGATATCGAACTGATTCAGGAAAAATACGGAAAAGAAGCCGTTAATCTTCTCCATTCTTTCAGCCGATTGAATGAGACTGGGAAACAAAAAGTCATATCATACTGTGATGATATGACTGGAAATCAAAAGTACACACATGACAATAACACCAGTGACTAATCAATCGTCGCCCTTATTCTTTTTTCAAGAATATCAGGTATGTCACTTTCATTCTTCCAACGAAGAGTGTTCTTTTGGGCCGTGTCGAAATGAATTTGTACCTCATTTTGACATATCTGAATAACTTGCTTTCCGAGCCCCATTGCATACCCTTCTTCTAAATATGCACCGTTATTACTATGGGTAAGTTCAGCTATAACAAACTTGCTATCACGGATATGTTTAAACATCTCTGGTGTAATATAAGCGTTATGCTCTACTTCGTCATCAAACACAGCATGATATCCTGCTTTTTCAATTCCTGCGCGTATTGATTCTCTTAGCGATTTAGTTTTATCGCCATACTTCATTGCCACAAAAACATCTCTTCCGTGCCCTGTGTTTTTCTGAAGTTCGTCTATTCTTGAGTACCCTGCGGGGGATATCTGCACATAAATCATTCGGGCTTCTTCAGTTACGAATGAATAACTGATATATTTGCCATCAACAAGTGAGTCCAGAAAATACTTAACTTCATTGTTACAATCTTCCTCATCTCTGGCACTGTCATTATTCTCATACCTGTCTATGAAAAGAAGACTGTATGTTTCCCGAGCGCTCAAACTAATCGCCTGGCCAATGTGCCTGATATGGTTACCAAGATACAGAAGGATCTTATCCACCCGTTCTGCAAACGTCTTCGGATACCAGCTTTCTACCATGCTTTTATCCACAAAAACTGAACCTTCATCTTTTTCTGTCCGGAACAATGCATGGTATCGTTTTTCATCTTTTCCCGGTTCATCTTTATACGCATTATAGAAAAGAAACGATGCCAAATGATTCATATCAAAATCAGAAAACATCTTATCTCTTCCAACTTCATACCTGCCACATACCGGGCATTCAAAGAAGCAAGAAGAATTTGATGTTTTATATACACTTTGTGGGGTTAACGTAATTCCACAAACATGACACACTGGCATATTATCCATTCTCACCTCGACGCTAAAACTCTTCTCCACCCTATTCGGATGGAGTTTTTCTATCTGTTCGTCACAAATGCAACCGCTCAACAAAACCAAATTTTACTGTCCCTTATCATGTCTTCCACATCAAATAAGAAAGTATAGGGCTCTAACTCAATTAGGCCATCATACTCTGCCGTAATTGTTCTTATCCCCCGCCAGGCCAAATACACTTTTTTACCAGGCAGGTTTCTCTTGTCTGCATATATTTCCAGGTCACGCTTTATCATGTTCTTACTCCGCCTGATAATCCCCGGAACATAAAATGCTGATGCGTCGCCAGAGTTATTTGCCTTCATACACCATCTCTGACCATTCTTTTCGATAGTCACGGTCACATGTGTCCTTAAGTTGGAGTCTTTCCTCGAACAGATGCAAATCAAATCCGTTTTCCAGGCAAATAATACCATCTTCAATATAATACCCAAACAGCGACGAAAGATAGTTTTTCCTTTTAAAGTTTGTCATTGTAACTTTGAACTTTATGGGACGATTCGGTATCTTTAAGCAACTAAGATAATCGTCAGATGCTATCATGAGGATTTTCCCATAAGTGTACTGACCAAACATATCAGTATAATAATTCGTCATGAGGTCAACGGTTGGCCCTTCTCGCAGTTGATCATCCGTAATGATATCAAACATTCATGGCTCCTGTGTAATTTTCGGCATTACACCACTCGACTTGCTGATTCTACTCTTCCCACCCGGAAATTTCCAGTCATTTCCAGATATCAAATGACGCTTTTTTTCTTTGGTGTTTACCATTTCCCATGTAAGTTCCATAGGGATCGTTTCCTCATTTATTATGTTATGGTCCACCTGTTTCAGCATATACCGCGTCACAAGCGCTTCCTGTTTCCATTCTGGTGCGTATTCCACACTGACATAGTCAACCGTGAAAATATACGTTTTCGGGTAAGTTCCCAGATAGTAGTTGTACGCATATATTGCCATTTCAGCAAAGCTTATGCCAGTTTTAAGCAGTTTGTCATCATTGTCGAACAGACCGTAAAACCTGCCGGACCAGTACTGCCTTTTACTCAATGTATTATCTGCCTTTCTTTGTGTTAACACGGAACTGGCGGGTATCCTGCCATTATTTCTCCTGCACGGTTAATTGAAATCTTGCCCACACTTTAATCGGTGTGGGCATTTACATTCCCTTTTCGATCATTGTGACCTACGTCTTTTCCTGTGTTCCGGGTCTAACCCGCGACTCCCTGGAATCTATCTGAGGAGATGTATCTATATCCTCATTCCACATCCTCAATAAAAGCCGCCGCCACCTCATAGAAGTCAATATTCCCCACTGCATTTGTCAGAAGGTCACTGAACATACCTGTGTTTGATACCCCCCCATTTTTCTGTTTTTCCAGATAATCGGCGAGGTCATTTTCGACGGCTTCCCTCATCTGGTCCATGAGCGAAACCGTAGCGGCCTGCTTGTTTTCACTCTTCTTTATTGCCTCTTTTGCTGCCTCAGTCCAGCACGAGTAGCATGCTTCGTCGCTTCTGAGCCAAAGGCTGCAGTTCCAGCTCTCATAATTTTTATAGCCGTTGTAGCCGGTATTAGCATTTGTATTATTTTCCATTTTATGTTCCTCCACTCATGTGATTGTATTCTGTTGGCCTATTATAACATTTTTTACTGTGTTATTGGTCGTTTATCAAGCGACATAATCAGAGATATTCACAAGTCAATCTCATATCCACAACGCCACCCGGTTTCCGTGTGGGCATCTATCACCAAGTTCACAGTATGGGTATCACCGATAAGTCTCAGGTATCCTTCGCCGAATCCACCATGTGGACATCATTGCCCTTCAGTTCTTCAAACCCGTGCCTTTTCCTGGGCGGATAAGTCTCCATGATTATCTTCGCCCACTCTTCTCTGATCCTGTCCTGTTCTTCCGGACTTTTGTCTTTGATTTCCATCCATACTTGAGCCTTCACGGAGGACGGTACGTTCCTCTCCGTACACGCCTTGTAATATGCCTCGACGAAATTCATGATCAAATCCTTCCTTTTATAGCTACACAATTCGGGATCAGTGTGGCAAACATCGGCACACAATCAACTGTCCGAAGACATGGTGCAGTCATCCCCTCGCTCTTACCACCCAACTGCTCCGTATAAAACTCTGCACGTATGTTTCACCCTCATCAAGGTCGAACCCCAATTTCCATGCTCTGTCCCTGGCCTCATCGCTTGCCCTTTGTCCAACCGGCAGTTTCCTCACATAGCCATTGATCGTCCTGTCGCTTTGTTCGAGGTTGTCTCTGTCTTTTCTCTTTCCATAGACGGTTCTCAGTTTTCCACCAATAGCTTCCTTCTCAACGATTTCCCCGTCAAAATACTTCTCCCACTTTCCTGCATCATCTAACACATAGGAACTGTAAATCCAGAGCGCAGCTGACTCCAGCAGATCATGCACAATAGTTGCCTCAGAATTTGTAGAATTGAGAAACGTCGAAAGAAACAAACCATTACTTGTGTTGAAGCGCACAAGGTAGTCCCCTGCCTTCAGCCTGACTCTGCCGATCATATGAATCGAATCTGCGTGATACAGTTCTTTCATGTAGATTTCCTCGATCAACGGATGTCCTGCCATTCGAATTTCGCCATTGATATTTCGCCTCTAAGTTTTATGACTCCGGTTGTCTGGGGAGCATATTCACAGGTTTCCTGAAGGGTTCATAGTCCACCGGCTGCCCGTGTGTTCATAAACACAAGTCCCATCAGTCGGGTTCATAACCTCTTCAGGTCTAATCGTTTGCGTTCCCTATGGCCCCTTTTCCCGTGGCAGGATTGTTTCTTCCCACTGATGACGTCGTCCACATTATACACACTTAACGCTCCGCAGTCGCATTGCCAGAGCCAGCGGTCTTTTCCCACTTTTCGTACTCCTGTAAGGTTATTATACTTCACACCCGTATAGTCGACTTCATCCTTGTCTATTTGACAGGGACAGGGTTTCCCAATTTTAACATCGGCTGCTTTGCGTTCCGTAACATTCCCGCAGCGACTGCATCGCCAACGCCAGTAACTGTTTCTTACTTTGGATACACCGATAAAGCCGTTGATCGTTACTCCAGTATAATCTGGCTCATTCGGGAGAAGATGGCCGGGATCGCCACACGACAGGACGCGCTTATTGATCAGGTCCGCATAGGAGAGCGTTAACGCGTGGCCGCAATCACAGCGACAGAGCCAGAGATCACACCTGCAGAGCAATAAATCATCGCCGCAGAGTTGTACGTCATCTCCCTTGACTTTCCTGACAACCGTCAGACGCCCATACCGCTTCCCAATGAGATTTCTTTTATGGCCACAGGACTTTACTCTGCTGTAAACCAAATCATGGTGAGTAACCGTGAGCTCATTTTCACAGTCGCAGCGGCAGAACCAGCTGTTCTTTCCTGCCCTCTCAAGGACGGTTAGTTTCCCATACCTCTTGCCGGTTAAATCGTGATGTTTTTTCAGGCATCCGCAGGACTTCACGTTCCCGGATCGAAGTTCCGCGTTTGTCGCTATTTTATTCTGTCCGCAGTCGCATCGGCAGAGCCAGCAGCGGGAATGATATCGGCTTTCCCCCGTCGGGTACATTACGGTCAAACGTCCATATCTTTGTCCGGTTAGGTCAATCATTTTTTATACACCTGATTAAGCAACAACTACCCATTTCCGGTCTCTTTCCAGTTTGCATATCGTTTATTTCCACAGCTGTTTCTCTACAATCTCCCTGGCTTTTTTCCACAGCTATTATTCAGCTTTTTGCTGACTTGAGTATAACACAAATGAGGGGTCTAGAAAATAGGAACATGGCGAGAATTGTGGAAATCAAAGCGGTGACAGCACAGGTGTTGCTCACAAACAAAAAGAGGGCCGAAGCCCTCCGTCTGGCCTGTGGTGGCCCTCCGTGTGGCTATCGGCTCCCTCATTTTCTCCTCTCCGCTATCCTCTTAAGGCTATCCTTGTCCTCTGCCAGCATGCTCACCAATCCGCGGTAGCTTCCTGCCCAATCCCAGTGGCATCCATCCAGGCTGAAAACATCGTAGGCGCCGCAGAGGTAGTTGATGCTGATGTGGCAGTTGTACCGGGTTTCGAGTGTCTTCTTCGTCTTTTCACTGATCATGGGGTGTGTCCTCCTGTTGTCTCCTTTGCTTTTTGTTGTGCACATATTAGCTCTGCAAAGGGGATATCGGGAACATCTAAACGTACAGAAGAAACGAGGAAGGAACCGTGGATAGTAGACAAAGGAAGATAGAGGTCAGGATTTTTCGTATAAAACAATGTGAAAATCAGCTCATAATTCCTGATTCCCATCAAAGTAACAATGTGGTTGACATCTTACCAGACAGGATTCCACTAGTTAAACTGTGTACTCGTTGGGGTTCGCCATAAAGCTAATGTCAGTTATTCATTATTCGTTTTCTTCATCTATAACACTAATAAAGTATGTGGCATCTTCACAGCCTGGTGGGTCACCAGGATCAGCATAGTCTTCATAAAGACTGTCATAAGTATCATCATCATAATCATCGTCATCATCGCCTGTTTGTAGTCCTGCCTCTGACATTAAACCAAGCACATGCTCCGCTTCCTCAAGTGTATCATACGTATCATATTCTTCATAAGTTTCATACAGCAAGTCATGTTTAATAATAGCATATTTTTTCATATCAGCACCCCTCCAATCTTTAAATTAATTATATGAGTTTGTCCCAAAGTGTCAAGTTTCATAAGTAACTGTTTATTTGAGCATTTGTTCATTTGTTTCATATAGACCTCTTAACAGTAAAACAGTCTGGTTCTTCACTGAATCCACTTAAGGCCACGCATCTAGAAAATAATATTGTCGGATCATCTCAAAAGCGATGTCGAATCCATCCGAAACAAGTGTCGAATCCTTTTTAATCGGGTGTCGGAAATCGTTGGAATGGTTGCTAGAGTTTTTTGGAACGGGCGTCGATTTCGCCGTATTTTCCACAATCCTCTTCAACAGTTCTTATTGTCAGTTCTATCACTACATACGAAGTATACCACAACGCATAAATAAAGCCACTCCATAATCGGAGCAGCCGTAATGTGTTTTCACTATTTGTTTTTCTTTTCATATTCCTTGCGAATAGTTCCGATCTTCTTATCGCTCCGAGTGTCACGCCCATCCGGATTTCGAACGGTTCCCGGGGGAAGCCCACGTGTTTTTTCAAATGTACCAACCGTGCAATCAGACCTTGTTCTACGCATATAGTTTGTCCTCCTTCATTAATCAATCGTCACACTCTGTACGATTCGATATCCTCTTCATCTACCTCTTCAACCACATACTTTACGTGTGGGGTTTCCTCCATGTCGTCACACCACGTCTCTACAGCATTATTCCATTCCATTGCTTCATGTTCAGCTTCCTCTTCTGAATCAAAAACAAACTGGTCAATTCCGTCTTCTTCAAGACCGCCTTCCTCAGTATCAGGATCAACAGTCAGAATAATCCACTTACTCATGCAATAACCTCTCCCCTTTTTGGTTATATTTATAACATCATCACGGATAATGACAATCCTCCACAACATTCGTCGGTATCCATGTGTGTTTCTCCCTTTAAGCTTCTACTTCTGTTCTCCCTTTTCTTGCCGCCAAACCTATGAACAGTACAATCAGGTCATCAATCGGCCCCGGACAGGCATCTATTGGGGAAACAATGTACAAAATCATCAAAATCAGAATCATTCCCTTTGATATATCACTCATTTCATGATACCTCCCTTTCTGATTACGCTGACGGCCATAGTCGAAATAAATGTGACTGCTGTCGTCTCTGCATTTTTCTCATACCCAGCATCTACCGCATTACAGGCTTCTCCGTTAATCGTCGTACCATGAATCGCCCATCAGTTCCGCTAGTTCCACTGCGGTACCTACATCACAACTGATTACTCCCGTAGCGCAGTCTTCACACGCAGTCCCTTCGGGATAATAACGGTCATATGCCCCTGCACCGTACCATCTTCCTATAACTCTCTTCGCGTGGGTTAAATTAAACTCACGACCGCAAAACTCACAAGTCTTCGTCATTTGTCCCTCACTTCGCATCGTCTTTCGTTGAAACAGCAATATCCCCCGGCAGTTGTATTGCTACATCCTTTTTACTATTTGCAAGTGCAACAGCTCCAAGCAAACCCATAGCAACCAGTATTGTAATGTCCTTAATATGTTCGATCATTTTTACTTATGCCCCCTGTTTCTTTTCACTCATAATCCCGATCTTCTCACAATATTCCTTGTGTCGATTCATTTCCTCAATCAACCTGCATAATCCTACCCGTTCCTTCACTGTCATATGTATCATCACCCCGCATCAAAATTGATGTAATCATTCTACTGCGATGCATTCTCAGTTTAAACACTCATAGTAGCGACTTAGCCCTCTGTATTCCTCTGATTTGGCGAAATAAAAAGAAGCTGAGTCTTTGCTCAGCTCCGCATGTTAATCAGCTCCGTAATGCGTCTATCTTGTTCTTTTCGATTTTACCGCTTGCAACGGTATGATCAACCCAAAGTTTCAAAGTGCTTGATACGATAGAAATCTTCTCAAGTTTATCCTGGATAGCTACAAAGTCTGCCAGTTCTTCTTCATCTATCACGCCGTCTTCCGTTATATCAATGAGTCGGTCCCTCTGTCGGTTTAAAGCATTAAGTGTTGCCAGCATCTCAATGACTATCTGTGAAAGATCCTTCACCTCGACTGATGGAACATATTCTTGACCAATCGGACAGTCTTCAGCACAATAATGATTACAAAGGCCAGGCTTGTTATAGGCTTTCTCCATAGCGAGTACATCTTCCGGCAAAATCTGTGTGCTTCCATTTTCCAGTTTTTCCAACCTGCTCTCAGATATTGTCTGAAGTTTTTCACTCGCTTCGGCCCTTGTTAGGCCGGCTTCTTCTCTGGCTACCCAATAAAATGATTTATCCGGCTTTACAGATTTCTTCGGCATAGTTCTCCTTCCTGCGGCGGACAAGCTTATCAACTCAAGTTGCGGAAAATGAGTCTTTGTGATTAGCACTGGGTATATCTTTCATTAGATAGACTCATTATACAGTAAGACCAAAGAACGCAACAAACATAATTATAAGAATCGGAAAAAACCATGGTATCTCTGGAAATATCCATATCTTGATTCCAATCACAGCAGCTATGATAAACACTGCCATGCCCCTTATCCTTCTCTTTTTTAGATACCGGGTAATTCTGTTATTTTCTTTTACTTTTTCCATAAAGCTTTTATTCTTATAATCTTTGCTTCGGAACTTATCATAATGCTTCTCTCTGATTAAATATACGGCCACTACCAAAAGAATCACAAAGACAATGGAGTACATTTGAAACCCCTTTACAATTTCCCTGAATATTGCTTCCTTATTCCACTTTAATCATTTTCCCGGGAACCCATCCAGTCGTTCCATCGGACAAAAACTGTTTTACTCTATGCTCAGTATTTTTAGGCTATTTGTTCTATAAAACGCTATTCCATATGCAGTATTCTTTATTGTCGCGTTAAAGGCATTTTTCCCTGAAAACTGCATTATTAAAAACAGATCTCCGATATCGACTCGATCCTTAACTCCCGCAGACTTTAATATACTATTGATATTATCTTTAGTATACTCATCTATTACTTCAGTATAATTTGTTTCGATATGTTTGAATGACTTTTCATCATTCATATTCTTTTTCACAAGTTTTACAAACTCTTTATGGGAACCATCCCAAATACTAAACTGCCCCATTGCCCAGTCATGCATTTTTTCTTTTTCAGCAATATCTTTTTTTGTGCGGGATGTAAGTTCTGTCATGCTTCCATCTTTTCTGTCATCCTTTACCATGGACATTGGGACGGTTAGATACGGATTATCATCAGATTCGACATTATTAGAAATATGCTTTGGATCATTCGTATTGATATATTTCAATGCTGATTGGACATAATTGGAATTTGTAATTATAAACTTATCTCCCTCTAATCTGATGTCATACGTTCCCTTTACGTAGCAATCATATCCTGCTATGTGCATTACAATGTCTTCTACATGCCATGCATCTATGCCTGTTTCTGTCCATGTTCCCTTACTAGTAAGAACCAGATAGAAGTCTTTTGTATCAGAATAAGATTTGAATTTTCTTACATCAAACGTATTTCCATCTGACTTAAATACATTCGGATTATGCCCATTGCTTGTAAACACAATCGATGCCCTGAGAGCCATTTCTTTAATTACATCAGCTATCGCATTCCAATCAGTTTCTGAAATTGTTCCAGTTACTGGAATTCCAGACTTTTTTTGATACGCCTTTACCGCTTCTTCTAACCTTGAATCAAATTTTCCTGATGCCTTACCTTTCAAATACCCTAATGCGATTAAACGTTTCTGCAGTATTTCAACTTTTTCGCTTTCATCGCCTTTTTTCATCCATGCCGTTTCTGTCTGAGTCTCGGCACTTGAGGAATTGCCCGCATCCACATTTTCTTCTGATTTCCCAGAATTCCCTATTGCTTGTCCCATTTTCCCAGAAATCCACCCTATAGTACCGTCATCCAGGATTATTTGATACCAACCATTTTCTTCATTAATTAACGGATAAGTAGCATTAGCAATTGCTGTGCCGACTTTGGGGGATTCACTGTTTGACTTACTTCTCACATTAGCATTGCCACTGTCCCGAACTTGAAATACTGGTGTAGGCGTTGGTTCCGGAGTCGGTTCTACGGTAGGCTCCGGGGTTGGTTCCGGAGTCGGTTCTGCAGTGGGCTCTGTTGTTGGCTCCGGAGTCGGTTCTGCGACAGACTCAACTGTAGCGTCAATTGTTGATTCAGGTATAGAAGTCCCTATAGTACTTGATTGATCGTTTTTCTGATATTTATCCCTCTCATCGAGTACGACGTCTTTACCAAGTTTCAAATAAGAGAGTATGTATTCGTTATCAACTCGATCTACTTCAGCATGTATCCTATCACTTTGGGACTTTTTCTCGACTTTATAGTCTACTCTTGTTTCCAGAGTAAAATGCTCCCATTCCTGTGCATAATCATAGTCAAACCATGGCCAGCTTACCGAAATCCCAAGTTCTTTATAATACTCTTCCACATATTTCTTCGTTGCCTTTAAAACGTCCGATTCTTCTGATGAACTTGGGTCATGGTTACGCGAAATCTCGTCTTTAATGCTTTTCTGGAGTTGCTTAAGTTCCTCCAGGGTAAGCCGATATAAGTCTATAGTTTGGTCACCTATGATTATTGGTTCAGCAATAGAATCGATCGAAGACATGACAAGAAAAAGAAAAATTGCGAATACCACCAATTTTTTCATAACAATCCCCCTGCAACTGTTATTTCGCTTTTTTGCATTCATTCGAGCGTATCTATTAAGATTCTGACCCGTTAACAATCCAATTTTCCAACCTCAGCATGCTTCATTATACACACATATCAGGCATTAACCGACATATCCTTGTGCTCACACCAACGTTTCCTCAACCAGAACCTCTCGAATCAGATTTTTAATGTACTCATCTGTTTTCTCAACGTGCCCTATGCCGGTAAAACCATTAGAATGTCACACGCAAAATATAGGCACACACTTTATCTGCAAGTCAGTACATCAAGAATCCGTTCAAATTCGATATCTGGTGTGCCATGAATATACGTAATGTAGAAGTCCTTGTGTCCAATCGTCTTTATGCCGCTGCCCATCTTAATATCTATTTTTTTGTCATTAAAAACCTTCACCGTTCCATGATGTCTTTCGACTACATCATCAATGATACCTTCAATTTCATCATCAAGTGGCTTTCCGATATAGTCTTTGTACATAAATCTCCCCATTTCTAACACACTGTCAAAAATCTTATTGATGCACTGCTCTTACCTTTTAACGAGATGCTCTTAAGTCTATCACCATATACCTTGAAATTGGATTTACCGATGCAACTGAGCGGTCTCTGTCAAATCAAGTACATTCTCAATCACAAACCCATGCGTGTTTCCTGATTTTGAATATATCTCGTACCAGGCATCCTCAACACCAACAATATAGATATCGTTTCCAGGCGAAAGCTGGCGTACAATTTTCCCGGTCGAATACGGAGTATCACGCACCGTCGCATAATCGTTGGTTATGGCATAACCGATAATGTTCCGGCCATCAATTTCTTTCGGTACTTTTTCATCCTTTGGGAGAACATTGATTGTGATGGTAAGATTGGGAGAAGTATATACCACTCCACCGTTCAGGTCGGTGTGCTCAAGAGTGCTTGCTGATGCTGATACCCACATCGAAATTATTATCAAGACCGACACCAGAAACATTTTTCGTTTCATAGTTCTTTCCTCCTAAGCCGAAATGCCTTCATGACATCATATTTCGAAACACTTCTTTCACACATCCATGTGTTTCTCACATTGGTGCACCCTTTTCCTCTTCCAGAAGCCTTGCGAATCATGCTTTCAAATACCGTTCATCTTTTCTTCTCTACATGTCCGATGCCGTTATGCCCATTAGGTTTCTCTCTGCACCTTTCTTTCTCACATCTCAGGAGCGCCTTAAGCGTTGAAAGTCCCTGCTCATCCAGGCTCTCGACACTTTTTACCAGATCATAGAATTCGCCGTTAACGTAGGTAATCTCATCATCACGGATTTTCTTGATATGAAGGATAGAACATATTCTCCTAACCAGTTCATAGGATGAGCCTTCGATTCTTTTGTGAAAAGCAGTATTCAGCGTTGACATCGGTATTCCCGTTTTAGCCGAGAACTCCTTCACGCTCCCATACTGTCTCTTGATTTCTGCTTTGATCAGTTCTGTAAGGGTGTCCAAGGACTCATTACCTCAGTTTCCGACATATTTCAAGCGACTTCATTATATCGATTTTTCGTGCACCCTTCAAGATCTAAATATGTAAAAACATAAAAAAGCCCGTGCATCATCATACAATCTGTTACTGTTCACGGATTTTTACCCATCAGGACACGATGCCAGACCCTCCAGAGGAAACACCGCAAGGATGTGACTATTCAGGCGCTTTCATTTGTCTTCAATAGCAGAAACCCTGTTTGCTCTCTTTTCTTTCCTTGTTGTCGGAGTTTATTGACAAGATAGGGATCCGGTATCCGTTCCCATCCCCCTTACCCCCATCCATCAAAACATTTACCGTTTGATAGTATAATTCAAAAATATCTGCCGTCTGATAGTATACCTTCAAAACCTCTACCGTCTGATAGTATAGCTACAAAACATCTGCCGTTTGACAGTATAACTATCAAACGCTTCCCTCTTTTTTATCGTTCAATCGTCTGTTTGTTCAATCATTTGCACCCTTGCATACCATCAAACGATAAACCGTTTGCTAGTACGCACCCAGAGCTTACTCGTTTCCATCAATATTCATCGACATCTCATTTTCCCCGGTCAGTGCCATGTGGACAGCTCCGTCAAAAGCCCTTATATTCTGGGCTTTGTACGCAATTTGTATCAATTTCGTCCTCCTTGTTATCTTGTTTGGTTTCCTGACCGGAAAAGTTCCTGACCTGAAAGATGGATGGACACACAGTCCTCTGACATTGACTTTTTGAGTGCAATTCCTGTTCTGAAGGCCTCTGCGATCGGTTCACCGACGGACAGATCCGTCCCTGTTCTTCATCGTAGATGATGGGTTTCAGTTTTTCCAGCACAATCCGTCCCCTTTTCATTCAGAATGCTTTCATCCACAAGGAAAAAGAGCCTAGACTTGCCAGACTCTTTAATAGAGTAAATACATGATTTACCCACCATAAGTCCGCTTTTGATTCGTAAGCGACTCGAAATGGCCATTTTTAGAAGTGTTCAAAGCGAAAACTGAGGCGAAAAATGGAATTTCGAGTCTGAACGAGACTTATGGTGGGCGAACCAATCTATGTAAAGGGCATTAGAAAAGCTTGTTAACCGGTGAGAACGAAAATACATGCCTTTTATTCTGCAAACGTGAAAGAACGGGAAAGAAAGCTCCCCGAAGGAAACATCTGAAGTGTCTGGAGTTTGAGATGGCCGGTCGTTACAGTCCCTATTCAACAAGGTTTGAAATCTGTGGGGCTTATCTATGAATGCATCCTTGTTCGCGGTGGCCATTTTGAATTTCGTGCACTTTGAAATGGGCTTACCAATGGGGAAAAAGCATAGAAGGTGCACGAAATTCCATGGACCTCGTTCCTCGGGAAGGATGTTTTGCCCAAAACCATCTGCAATGATGTGCATGATCGGAGCGGAATCATGAAAAAACAGTGAATACCACCCTGGATTTACACTTGAACCACGACAACAAACCAGGCGTAGCCTGGCAAAAAAACGGCGCTATTGTACCTCGGATACGTTAGGTGTGCTTAACACGGGGTGGATCGAGTTTGTTTCACGGTCATACCGCAGACAAGCATATTCCTAACCAACCTAATCAGGTTTCCACGCCTCCACAACTCTTTGTTTCGCTGCAGCAAACAGACAAAGAGCGACTTTGAACAGATCAAAGCAAATTAAACGCAGTCTCCGCATCCTCAACGGACTGTTTTCCTCGTATAAACTGGATCAGCTCATCATCGCTATACTTAGCGAGAAGAAGAGACAAGTGTGCCGAAAGATAGTTGCATATGTCTTCTTCGGACACTTTGACTGCGTTTTTGCTGCGCTTGGAAGTGAAACGATGAATGGTTCCTCCGATCTCCTGCTCCGAAGCAATACGCTGTGCGATGCCTTGCGCCATGATTGCAAACTGGAGGTAGCGCTCCATTGCATCAACAGTCTTCAATATATGTTCCTGCGCCTCGGGATCCTCCACCGATTCAAGTACGTGTGCCGTCCCTTTGGGCGCAACAAAGCTGTTCCATGGATGTGATTTGCTCCAAAAATGCATATCGAGTCCATGGAAGACGGTCTTATACTGTTTGAAAGCCTCCTCGCAGAGAAAACGGTAGCAATACAGCTGCACGATAGAAACCGGATCGAAATCGGTGTCGGTACAGACAAGGACAAAAACACCTCGACCATCACACAAATCCACTGCAACAAAGCGAAATTCCCGGTAATAACCTTTACCCCACAAAAAGCATCCGGTCTTGTACTTGGCATTGTGGGTTTTCCCATAGGCAAAGATCGGGGCGTTTATCTGTCCGTCAGGATTTTTGGCCCAGTCCATGACTTTGAAGGGGTCACCTTTCAGTGGATGACGGCCACGTTTATGCGGATCAATCACTGGTTTTTCGTAAACTGTACAATCCTTCTTAGCCGGAACGATCATTGAGAGTTTGTACTCGGATGTAGCATTTAACGCATCAAGTTCTCTGAAACAATCCTGGCACATGGATGCTTTGTCAGTAAGATAGATTCCATAATGCTGAAGCCGATTTGTAATCTCCGATGCACGTGTAATCTCCTGCAGTTCCAACGTTCGATTTGCGTGAGGCTTCTTGCTGTTTTTCCAGTTAGCAGTTGGAGCCAGCCCATCCATTAATTCTGCCGTGAGTGGTGTGGCACACAGGTTCCCGTTGTTCGTTTTTGTGAGAATATTAATACATCCGGCATGAATTCCGTGAAAAGAAGAAGGCTTTGTTTGAGTACCGGAATCCTTGTGGTGACGAGTAACTCCAGGCTGGCGTCTGCCTTCCTTAGGCTGCAGAACTCCGTCTCCTGTGAAAACAAGTCTCCCGTCCACCTCGTATGGTGTCATCTCTGTTGTAATAACGTCAATCCAGGAGTTTCGCATAGACTGAAGGTCGATGACGCCAGAGCGAAACACGTCATCCATAGAACAATAATGTGATGGATCAATACCCAATGCTCTCTGAAGACTGGAGACTCCGCCTTTATGCAAACGGAGCATGAAACTCAGAATAATAGTAAACACCCAGTTGAAGGTTAGTGTGTTGGAAATCGGAGCATTATCTTTCTTATGTCCCAGTAGACTTGAGAGCATTCTTTTGATATAATTCCACATGTTTTGATTCCCTTCTGCATTTATGCGGAAGACTCAAGGAACGACATGTGCGTTGTCGTTCCTTTTTTCGTCTGGTGGTGTCGATGGTGAAGTGTGTGTCTGGCAGTACGAAATGCCTTAAAGTTCGAGTGTCTTTAACAATTTTTATTGGAACTGCTTACGTTCTCGTTCATGCTGGTTCCTTCTGTTCTGTCGGTTCAAAAAGAACAGATCCTGCTCAACAGAAATAGCGATCGAAAGATGAACTATATTTCGCTCAAGAGCGCACTCAATTCCTTCACTTTACGCGTAGCCAGATCATTAATCATGTTCCATTGTTTTTGCTCTTGTACCAAATAATCGGATAACCTTGACCGCAGTTTTTGTGTCTGTAGATCTTGTTCCTTCTTGCTTAATTCAACTTGTCTAAGAGCTTCCTTGAGTGTATCAATGGAGTCTCCGCTCACGTCGTTTTGTTGCCTCTGCGGTCCACGTTTTCCTGTGCTTATCACATTACCGTTCTCATCCAGTTTGCCTATAAGTCTTCGTTTACTTTCACTCCGTTTTTTTCCCAGATTGTAATGTGACTCAAGAACTTCATATACATAGGTAACACCATTTTTTTTGTTGTATGAATGTACAATCTTCATAGAGCATCTCCTAAGGAATGAGCTAATTAGAATTATACCACTAATCAGCTAAAAAAATAAAGACATAATATTAATTAGCTCAATGTGAGGGGTAAAAAAAACAGCCAATCTGATTGGCTGAATTGTCGTAGTATAATGTATCGAACGAAAAGCTAGAAAACTCCATTTATTTCCAATCACGGGTATCACAATACAGGGGTCATCTTGAAGATGGAGATCAAAACTCCAGACAGTTCAGAAACATGATAAATGAATGTTTTTATTACCCGATGACTTCGCCCATAGAAGAGAGAGTGATTTTATCGTAGGCATTCGCTTTGTCGTTAGGATGAGGCTCCAGACCGATGATAGTAATCTCTCCTCGGTTTGGACCGCAGCACCAATAGATGCGTCCTGCGGCAGGAGTTTGGTTCTCTATATATGACCGCCAGACTTTGATTCCATAACGCCTGGATAACGAGGTGATCTCGTAAGTTTCCAATCCTGTATGACGAGGATTTTGCTGAAGATGAAAGAGTGCTTTTCCCATCTTCTTATGAAGCTTTACTTCGTCTTTGGTTGCAGAACCGGATTTGACTTTAGAACACAAAGTACTCCAAAAATCCTGCATCTCAGGGAAACCCATAACAATACTGTACATCGATCAATCCTCGAATTCTGACAAGTCGATGGGTGTGGATACATTTCCGGCTTTCATATTTCTAACTGAAGCATCCATCATGGCAAGTGTATTTACAGAAACCTGAAAAGGAACTGTAAGCTCTCTGGGTTCCAAAACGATAGTGCCGTTATCCATTTCCTGGACATGGTAGTATTCAAAGCTTGTGCTGCGAAGTGTAAGTCTTCTTTTGGAATCGAGTTTGGCATCGTATTCTCGGATAGCTGTTGGCATATGAAGCACCACCTTGGAAAAGAATTAATGTGGGATATCCCACTGCCATCTTATCAGACAGCACAGAATACGTCAAGAGCATAAGATCAGTAAGGGAAGACACTGAGTTTATTTGAAAACCGGTCATCTCATCAGTGTTACTATCTCTAAAAATTTCGACCCCATTCTCAAAATCGTCTCCGTAAGAATCGCCTTTATCGTTCAAGTAGTGAACATACAAGATGCCAGAAAGAGCATCATACTCACTTCGTCCGATCTGCTTTCTATCTTTGGCCGGCGTGCAGGCATCTGCTTTTCCATCCCTGTCATACGCGGAAACGACAACGGTCTGAGTCGGTGCGACAACCGCGTGAACATGCAGTTCTTTCTTTGCTATGGAAATCCTCCCTGTTACTGTACACGCACGGTGGCAATGTATTCTGTTCCCTCCGGAACCGCAATGCCCGGATCGGCAATCTCACATGTTCCGCCGGCAATCGACATCAGATGACACAGCGCAATTCCCATGTCGATTTTCTGCACATCCCACAAGGCATCCGGCCTGTATCCCGGCATATGCTTTTCGTACAGATGATAACGGTTCCCGCACTTCACAATGCGGCAAGGCTGCATATTGGCTGCTGTCGGTGCCCAGCGCACCGTCTCCAGGCAATCCTCCCTGTCCCGGAGCGATGTGGAAAAATCCCCTTCAAAGAAAAGCTCCTCAGCAGGAAGACGCTCATCCCCGTGCACATGATTCCGAAGCTTCACATCAACCTCTGATTTTTCCCCGGACGGATATCCGACGGGCGTGACGATGGGCATCAGCTCATTGTCCTGCACCTTTGCCGCCTTCTCAAACAGTTCCCGGTTCATCGTTCCGCCAATCCAGGTTGTCCCGATGCCCAGCGACCAGGCATAAAGCACAAGCTGTTCAAAAGAATACCCAAAGGCTTCCTCACAGTGTTCACCCTTTTGTACCTTTCCCGCTATGTACAGATGTTCTCCCTGAATCACCGGGCTGGACAGGCCGTGTTCCCCGGCATCAAGCCATACAAATTTCACGGGGATTCCGTACGGATTCCGGATATTGGCCATATAAGCCTGCAGTTTTTCCCTGTCCTCGGCAGACAGATTCCTGCCATCAAATGTACGGACACTTTTCCGTGTCAGAATCAGTTCCATCGGTTTCATCTTGTTCATCCTCTTTTTTGGTCTTCCATTTACAGACCCATCATCGGTTCGATTCAATGATTTCGTTCAGGGTGATATGTTCATTGCGGAACTGTGTCGTTCCTTTTTCCAGCGGCATATGGATCGCATGCTTCGGGCAGTTGTGCAGGCAGGCGTAACAGACCTCACAGTGGTCGGCAAACGTTACCCCGTCTGCGGTCACCGTGATATTGTCTGCCGGACAGCTTCTGGCACAGATGCCACACTTTATACAGCTGTCTTTCACGGTATAGGACAAGGCGGTATCTTTTCTCAGCCAGGTTTCAGCCAGTGTCTGGTGATACTGGCGCATCATTGCCCTTGTCTCCTCCAGAATCGTTACCCCGACCTTCTTCCGGGCAGCAATATCCGCCAGCAGTTTCTCAATCTGCCCTTCCACGTTTTTCCCCGGCAGCCGTTCGATCTGTTCCTGCATGTCAAAGTACGGAATAAAGATGTCCACCATCTGAATGGCATTCACATAGCTGAGGCTCAGTCCGGCTTCCTCCGCCGCTAGCTTTGCATGCGCAAAGGCCTCCCCGATTCCTTCCCCGTACGTAAACACCACGAAGAAATAGTCGGTATGAATGTCCGCTCTGCGGATAAACTCCCGTACCATCATGGGAAATTCCACATTGTAAACCGGGCAGACAATCCCCACCGCCTCATCCTCAATGGAGATCGTTTCCTACCTCATGAGCTGCAGAATCGAAAGCAGTCTGCCCCCGATCCTTCTGGCAACGTACAGACTGTTGCCGTAAAGTAGCATATGGTCATTGGTCCGTTCAACCTCCCTGGTCGGTCCGTTCAGTTTATCCGAGGGTCACATCCAGAATCATCATCAGGACAAAGCCCAGCGAAAAGGCGATGGTTCCCCAGTTGGAGTGCTCTCCCTCCGACATTTCCGGTATCAGTTCCTCCACTACAACATACATCATTGCGCCGGCGGCAAAGGCCAGCAGATACGGCATCGCAGGCACCACCGCACTGGCCGCCAGAATGGTCACCGCTGCCGCAATCGGCTCGACGACGCCGGACAGGACGCCAAAGAGAAAGGTCTTTCCTTTGCTCATGCCCTCCGCCCGAAGCGGCATGGACACGATGGCCCCCTCCGGGAAATTCTGAATGGCAATTCCCAGGGCAAGTGCCAGCGCGCCCGCACCGGTAATCCCGGCGTTCCCCGCGCGCAGACCGGCATAGACGACACCCACTGCCATTCCCTCCGGGATATTGTGCAGCGTGACCGCCAGAATCAGTTTGGTGGTTCGCTTGAGGCCGGTTCTGGGGCCTTCATCCTGGTTGTTAAAGTGCATATGCGGCGTCACTTCATCCAGCAGCAGCAGGAATCCCACGCCGATCAGGAAACCAATGGCCGCCGGGAGAAACGACAGCATCCCCATGTGTTCACTGCTCTCAAGAGCAGGCTGCAGCAGACTCCAGAAAGAGGCCGCCACCATGACCCCCGCCGCAAATCCGGTCAGGATTTTCTGGAGACTCGTCGAAATATTCTTTTTCAGGAAAAAGACCATGGCCGCGCCAAGGCTTGTTCCGAAAAAGGGAATGAGAATTCCCAACACCGTTTCCATGCGCATCCCCCTCAATTTCAGTCGGATTTCATGTGAGATTGAACAGGAGAAGTGCGTAAACAGAATCGTTCACGCACTCCCGGTCGTTCATCATCCAAACAGAACTTCGTTCATGATCTGTTCGAGCATTTCCTGCCTGTTCCGATAAGCCGCACCTTCACATTTCGCCGATATGGGTCAGCCGTACACCAGTTAACTTTCCGGGGTACTTTCCGGGGCGTTTTCCGGGCTCTCTGCATGGCCGGCCATCGTGTTCATGACATTTTCGCACATTTCCCTGAGCTGCTCTCTGGCCTCCTCCGGCGCCAGGATGGTCACCCCGCCGGCCCAGCCGAATACCCAGCGATAAAAGGTAGGTGACAGGGCCACCTGAATTCTGGCCGTAAAATGCTCATCATCCTGCTTGCTGACCTTTGTCTGCATGCCAAAGTGATCGATCATGGAATTCATCACCGGATTCCGGCACAGCAGCGTCACTTCCGTTTTTTCCCTGCCGCCGTACATGCGGACCATGGAATCCACGTATTTCTGCTTGTCAAACCCTTTGGGCGGCGGCACGATTTTCTCCGACGTCATCACCGGCATCTTATAGATCCGGTCCAGGCGGAAATTCTGGATACAGTCTCTCGCCTGGCTGTGCCCGATGACATAACAGTATCCGCTGTCCCACGCAAGGGTATACGGGCTCACCAGATAGGTTGCACCTTTTCGCCGCAGCACCTTTTCCTTATTCACCGCATATTCCGTATACTGAAACGAGATCTTCTTTTTCAGATTAATGGCCTCATTGATGATATCCATCACCTGACTGACCTCCGTGGGCAGGTCGCTGACAATCACGTTTCGCTTTTCCTCGAACTTTTCATAGGGGCTCACCTGCCGTCCGAGTTTGGCGATCAGGGCCTGCCGTTTCTTTTTATTGATCAGTCTTGAGGTCGCTGTCAGATTCGCAAGGATATTCAGCTCCTCGAGCCCCATATTCTGGCTTTCATAGTAGTAGCTGTTCTCTCTGCCCCGGTTCACCCGGATCGGGAGTCCGGTTTCCAGCAGCATATTCAGATCATTGGCCAGCGTCATCCGGTTCACGGTCATCCCGTATTCATCCTGCAGCATTCTGTTCATATCCCGCGTGGTTACCGGATGGTTTTCATCCGATTTTTTCATAATAAACTGATACAGATACAGCAGTCTGAGTTTTGTGCCGTCTTTCATTTTTCTCCTCCATCTTTGTCCGGCAGGTTTTTCAAGAGAACGCGCTCTTCCCTGCAGCAATTGATTATTCTGCTTTCTGACAGAGGACAGACAAAGAATCCGCTTCCTGTCAACCCTTTCAAGACATGATAACACACTTCCGGAAATGCATCAATCACCTCATGATCGAAATATTATACATTTAAACATTTAAAGCATAAAAGGTTCTCAGGATCCCATTTGTGTGTAAAGACGATCTTGTGAACGAGATTATCAGTGGGGAACATCGCTGGAAAAAATCATTGAAAATGACCTGCCGGGTTGTGATCCCGGAACATGACAGGAATCCTTCGGGCAGGAGAGAACCGACCAATGAATCGTTTCGAAAAAAACAGGATTGCCGTACAAGGTAGATGTTGCAGGTAAAACACACTTGCTTATGAAAAGGACACAGCCCCGAGAAATTCTATTTCTCGGGGCTGTGTCCTAATTAATTTGTTCACCTTTGGACGATTCGTTACTCAGCGCGTCTGGTCTTCGTTCAGACTACGCCTCCGACTGTGCCGGGTTGCCGGAGTCAGTCGGGAGAGGCCATATACCGGGGCTGGCCGCCGCTTTCGCCTGTGAAAGATGGATCAAAGGCGAGGGTCAGAAATCCCCGCTCCGCCATGGTCTGGGCGTACAGGCCGGAGCACTGCTCCTTCACCGCGCCGAAGGGCCCGCAGACGGCGATGGCAGGCAGCTATCTCGATGATTTGATTGCATACATCGAATATCGTAGAGACATGATCCTTGCTATGCATTGAGAAAGAAAGCTGGCCTCACGAATTCCAGCAATTCATCCGAACTCTGCAATGAGCTTCTGATCAGCGAACGGCAGAAGGTAGATGATCGTATGCATTGGGGAGAAGATGGCAGTGCTGCATTGGCTTCTCTTACGGCTGTCTTTGTAAACCGTGCGCAAAACCTTTGGTTCAGCAAACATAAAGTATCATTTAAAATGTATTACACAGAGCCGACAAAAACACGTCTTTTTTATCAAAAAGAATGTGGCTTAATTCTCTATTCATGGGACCGTCTGAATAAGATAGGTCCCATTAAAAATAACAGACTTTCTGTACACTGTACAGATCGATAAATTCTGCTCATTTGTTTTTCCTGCTTCTCTGAATTGAAAAACTTAACGGATACAAGGCAGGGTGCGAAGTATCCACTAGTCTTTCACGTCCAATTTGTTGCCATTACTCTTACAAACTCATTGACTGGATAACACTCAAATACAGTTGAAACCATTCCCATGACGGATCTTGATGAAATCCTCATTTCTTCTCTTGACACAAGCATAGAAGAAGATATACTAAAGTATATCTCCGATCAGACAACTTGTTCATGTTTCCTCGTTAAGAAGAACATAGCAACCAATTGATTGGCTCTAACAGGATTCGTCACGAAAGATAGATACCAGAAAATTGGAGCGGGAGTCTGTCAAGGGAACAGAGCGGTTTATGCTCACGCCCCTCAGGGCGGGAGGGATAAATAGCGATGTGACCTTGACAGGCGACACGGACCACCCTTCAGCATCCTCCCAGAGTATGTCTCTGGGAGGTGCCTACCGGCGAGGGTGGGGTCTGGGGCAAAGCCCCAGATGATACGTGTAACAGATCAGTTTGAGATGAATACTGACTGACATCACTTATGTCAGTAGCCTACTTGATGCTCTGTACTGTCTGCCTATATTTCGTTGACGTTACATAGTAAACTGGAGTGTACTTTAGTCTTTCAAATTTTGAACGCGGGCTAAAACCTCCAGCTTTGCTATGTCCTTTTTCAACCCGACAGTGGCCTCAAATCGTCTTGAAAGACTAATATCAACCACATTTCCCCTGTAATTTCATGTTTTTTGCTACCAACTGTACGGCTTGTTTGACTAAGAGATACAACGACTCCACTTGTATCTGTAAACTTTTCAATTCAGCTTTTTCCTGCTTCCTGTATCGTAAGGCTTCCGTCCCTTGGCATCGGCACGAAGCCCTTCTTCCGTTATCTTACATGATCTGCCCCTGTTGTGCAAGCCTGATGCGCTTGAAAAGAGGACGGCTCTTCCCGGAGCCGTCCTTTTCCCTGGTCATATTGGATTATGCCTCACCCCTGGGCTTATCCAGCCCTTCCATGTAGCGCATCATTCCTGCAGCCGCGATCTTGGCTTCGTCCACAGCATGCACCACCGTCAGAGACCCGTGGGTCACATCTCCGGCTGCGAAAACCCCCGCCCGGGTCGTCATCTTGTTTTCATCCACGATCAGCAGCCCACGCTCGGTGGCGTGCAGGCCGTGGGTGGTGTTCACCAGTTTGTCCTTGGGATGCTGGCTGATGGCTATGATGGTGGTATCCGCCTTTACCAGCTCTTCTTCCCCTTCCACGCCCACGGGCCGGCCCTGCTCGTTCAGCACGGAATTTTTGAAGACCGGGCCTTCCGGCGTTATGCGCTGAATGGATTTTCCCGTGAAGAATTCCGCTCCGTCCAGCCTGGCGTACTCCATTTCCATTTCACTGGCTGAAATGCTGGTTCCCCGCTGGAAGAGCATAACCCGGCGCGCCCCATGGCGGAAAGCGGTTCTTGCCACATCCATGGCCACATTGCCCATACCGATGATGGCAACCGTCTCCCCCACGGTATAGGAAATCGGCCTGGCCAGGTAGGAAATCCCGAAGTGCACGTTGGCCAGTGTTTCCCCTTCAATGCCCAGGGTGGTTGGCCTCCATACGCCTGTACCGATAAAAACGGTGGAATACCCGTCCCGGAAAAGATTATCGATCATCAGATCCCCGCCCATGGTTACATGGGGGCGGATCTTGATACCCAGTTCCATCAGCCTGGCTTTGTACCGGTCCAGGATGGTTTTAGGCAACCGAAAATCCGGAATCCCGTACTGCAGCATCCCGCCAATCCGGTCCTTTTCCTCGAAAATGGTAACCCCATATCCGTTCCAGGCCAGCTGAATGGCTACCGTCATGCCGGCGGGGCCGCTGCCGATCACAGCCGCGTTCTTCCCGTTGTAAGGCTTTTTCCCTTCCACGCTCATCCGGTCCAGGTACGAATCGGAGATAAATTTCTCAATTTCGTAAAACTGGATGGGCTGTCCCTTCTTATTCAGCACACAGTGTCCATAGCACTGGGCGGAATGGTGACAAACCATGGAGCAGACCAGGGACATGGGGTTGTTTTCGAAGAGCATTTTCCCCGCTTCCATCAGTTTGTTTTCCTTAAACAAAGCAATGACCTGAGGGATCGGCGTATGAGCGGGACATCCCTGCTGGCAAAGGGGGTTCTTGCACTGCAAACAGCGATTCGCTTCCGTTACAATTTTGACTGCCATCTCGTTTTATAACCTCCATCAGGTAATCGGCGCCGGGTTGAAAATGCAAAGATAATTATGCATCCGGTATTTCTCCGCGAAGGGCTGATCCTTCCCGCTGGCGCAAGCAATAATCTTGTTGAAAATCTCCGTTCCCACTTCCGCGATGGTCTTTTCGCCCGTCGCCACGTCTCCGGCGCTGATGTCAATGATGTCCGGCCACTGTGCCTTCAGATCGTTCCTGCTGCAGACCTTAATCACCGGCACCGCGGCCAGGTTGTAGGGTGTGCCGCGGCCGGTCATAAACACCTGCAGTCCGATTCCGCTGGCCATTTGGCAGGGGCCACACACGATATCGCTGGCTGGGGTGGCCGCGAAGATCTCCCCATGTTTGGTTGGCCTTTCCGCCGGAGAGAGCACTTCCACAATGGGGGAAGTACCGGACTTCGCGATGGAACCCATGGCTTTTTCCACGATATTGGCCAGCCCGCCCTTCTTGTTCCCGGGGGTGGGATTGGCGCTCCGGTCCACGTTGGCGTCCTCCAGATATTTGTCGTACCAGCGCATCTCCGCGGCAAGCTTGTCCCGCACCTCCGCGCTGACGCAGCGTTCCGCGATGAAATGCACCCCGTCCCGGACCTCTGTCACCTCGCTGAAGAGCACCGTGCCTCCGCCCTTCACCAGCATGTCCGCCGCATATCCGGCGGAGGGGTTGGCGCTGACGCCGCTGAAGGCATCGCTGCCGCCGCACTGCATACCGATCAGAAGATCGCTCAGCGGCAGTTCCTCCCGCCGGCGTTCATTCAGCTTCGCCAGCTTCCTGTCCGCCATATCCATCAGGGCCTTCATGCACCCTTCGAAACCGTGGCATTCCTGCAGCACCACCACGTTCTCCGGTGTATTGTTTTCAGGCCCCACCAGCATATCCACCGTCAGTTTCTCGCATCCCAGACTTACGACCATCAGTTCTCCCCCGAAGTTCGGGTGATGGGCGATATTCCGCAGGGCGCGAATAGGCACTTTGGCTTCCGGCGCATTGATGGCCACTCCGCATCCATAGGCATGATTGATGGCTACCACGTCATCCACGTTTGGATACTTGGGCAGCAGTTCTTTCCGGATCCGTTCCAGCGCCACATTCAACGTGCCTTCCACGCACTGCACGGTGGTCTGAATCCCCAGCATATTCCGCGTCCCGGCGTATCCGCCTTCCGGATTCCGGTAACCCCACCAGGTTTTTACCGGCGGCTCAGGCAGATCCGTACGGATATTCGTCCCCCATGGCATATCGTCCAGGGAGGGCGGCGTGGGCAGCCGCAGCATATATTCGTTGATCCACTGTCCCTTCGCGATGGGATCCAGAGCATACCCCAGGGTGACGCCGTAGCGGATAACCGCTCCGTCCTTCGGGATATCGGTCAGGGCGATTTTATGGGCCTGGGGGATTTCCGACAGTGTGACGACCCCGGGCATGATCTCCGTGCCCTTTTCCAGCTGTCTCACAGCGATGGCCACGTTATCCTCAGGTTTGATCTGTACAACTGTACGCAACTTTTGTTTCCCTCCATTGTCAGAAGGCCGGCTGGATTCTCCAGCCGGCCGGGTTATTTCCCTCTCAGCGAACCAGGCAGGGCTTCTTGTTGTCGAATTTCCATCCGGGAATCAGATACTGCATGCCGATGGCATCGTCCCGGGCGCCCAGGCAGTTCTCCATATAGATCTTGTTGGCCTTCTTTACCTGATCCAGATCCACGTCGATGCCCAGACCCGGCTTCTTCGGCAGGTCGATGCATCCATCCACAATCTGCATGGGTTCCTTGGTCAGCCTCTCCCGGCCTTCCTGCCAGATCCAGTGGGTATCGATGCCGTTCATCTTTCCGGGGATGGCGGCAGCGCACTGCACCACCATCGCCAGGGAAATATCAAAGTGGTTGTTGCTGTGGCAGCCCCACATGAGGCCAAAGTCATTGCACAGCTGACCAACCCGGACGCTGCCGTTCATGGTCCAGAAATGCGGATCCGCCAGCGGAATGTCCACGCTCTGCAGCGCGATGGTATGGCACATCTGGCGCCAGTCCGTATTGATCATATTGGTCGCGGTGGGCATCATGGTCGCCTTGCGGAATTCCGCCATCACTTCCCGGCCGCTGAATCCGGCTTCCGCGCCGCAGGGGTCTTCCATGTAAGCCAGCACCTTCTTCAGATCCGGCGCCACTTCCAGCGCTTCCTTCAGGCTCCAGCAGCCATTGGGATCCAGGTCCACCCGGGCATTGGGGAATGCTTTTTTGATGGCGGTAACGGCCTTGACCTCTTCCTTCGGGGCCAGCACGCCGCCCTTGAGCTTGAAGTCTTCAAATCCGTATTTGTCTACGGTGGCCTTGGCCAGCGCTACGATGGCGTCGGGAGTCAGGGCTTCCTCATTGCGCAGCCGGTACCATTCACAGTCGGAATCTTCCTCGCTCATATAGGGCAGATCGGTTTTTTTCCGGTCCCCAATATAGAAGAGGTAGCTGAGGAACCGCACCCGGTCCCGCTGAATGCCGTCGCCCATCAGCGCCGCGGCCGGCAGATCCAGAAATTTTCCAAGCAGGTCCAGCAGCGGCGCCTCGATCGCCGTCACCACGTGTACGCCGGTCCGCAGGTCAAAGGTCTGCAGGCCGCGGACATCGTCCTTGATGTTGGCGTTCAGCCAGGCCCGTACCTTGTTCAGGGTTCCCTTATAGTCGGCGATGGAGGTGCCCAGAACCAGATCCTTCACATCTTCCAGCGCTTTGGTGATCTTCTGTCCGCCGGGGACCTCGCCCACGCCCAGGTTGCCCTCGCTGTCCTCAAGAACGACCACGTTCCGGGTAAAATACGGCGCGTGCGCACCGGACAGATTCAGCTCCATGCTGTCATGGCCCGCCACCGGATAAACATCCATTTTTACTACTTTGGGGATCATCTTGTTTGCCTCCGTTTCAATGTTGGGTCTATTGTCTTCGGAACCTTCCATAAGGATTTCAGGAATCGGACCACGCTTATTTTTGCAGCCCCATGCCAATCTTAACCGCCCGCATAAGCCGGTCCGCCGCAGCTTCATACAGTGCCGGAGCGTCCTTCATGGCTTTCTCCAGGCTCATAGGCCCGGAAACCGTGGTCTGGATGGTGCTCTCGCACATGTCGAACAGGCCTTCTGCGCCATCCCCGATTCCCCCGGCCAGCACCAGGGTGGGAATGCCTCTGGCGGCGCAGCGTTTGGCCACACCCACCGGCACCTTGCCGAAGCGAACGCTCTGTCCGTCAATCCGGCCCTCACCCGTAATGGCCAGATCCACGCCCTCCAGGCGGCTCTCAAAGTCCACCGCGTCCAGGACAGCGTCAATGCCGCTCTTCAGCGTCGCGCCCAGGACACCGCCCAGGGCCGCGCCCAGGCCGCCTGCCGCGCCAGCGCCGGGGAAGTGGGAGATATCCCGCCCCACAGCGGTTTCAACCGCCTTCGCATAGTGGATCATACCCGCTTCAAGTTCATCCCGGATCTCCGGAATCGCCCCTTTCTGGGGGCCATAGATAAAGGTAGCTCCATCCTCCCCCAGCAGCGGATTGGTCACGTCGCAGATAACGGTAATCTCTGTTTCCTTCAGTTCCGGCATCAGTCCGGAGAAATCCGCTTTCGCCACCCGGATCATCTCACCGCCGATGGGCTTTACCTTTTCCCCGTTCCCGTCGGTAAACAGCGCGCCGAGGGCTGTCAGCATGCCGATGCCCCCATCATTGGTGGCGCTGCCTCCGATGCCGATCAGAATCTTCCTCACGCCGCGCCTGAGCGCTTCGGCAATCATCTCTCCCGTTCCAAGGCTGGTCGCCTTCCGCGGATCCTTCTGATTCGCGGGGACATAGGGCAAACCGCTGGCCTGGGCCATTTCCATCACCGCGGTCTTCCCGTCGGGCAGCAGCCCCCACTCAGCCGTTTCCGGTTCAAACATAGGGCCGGTGACCGGCGTTTTGATCCTCTCGCCCCCCATGGCCCGGAGCAGGGCATCCACCGTGCCCTCACCGCCGTCCGCCACAGGGACGCTCTGCGTCTCGCAGCCGGGAAAATGCTTCGCGCAAACCCGTTCCAGAATATCACAGCTCTCTATCGCCGTCAGGGATCCCTTGAAGGAATCCGGCGCAAAGATGAATTTCATGCTGTTTCCCCCGCTTTTCAGGACAGGGCGAAGCCAGCTTGGCTTCGCCCTGTTTTATTGTTCTCAGTGATGCAGCACTTCACCCGTCAGCTTCTGATAATACTTCAGCAGCGCGCTGTGATCGCAGGCGCCGTCCCCGTCGTGATGCAGGATTTTCATCATCTCCAGCACCATCTGGGTCAGCGGGATGGGGGCATCCACGGCCTTGGCCGCATCCTGCACGTTGGTAAGATCCTTAATGTGCAGGTCGATACGGAATCCGGGCTGGAAGTTCTGATCCATCATCATGGGGGCCTTTGCATTCATGACCGTGCTGCCGGCCAGGCCGCCCTTGATTGCGGCAAAGATCTTTTCGGGTTTCACGCCGCACATCTGGCCCATCTGCAGGGCTTCCGCCAGGGCCGCGATGTTCACTGCCACGATGGTCTGGTTGCACAGCTTGGTCACGTTGCCCGCGCCCACATCGCCGCAGAGCACCACGGAAGAACCCATGGCTTCCAGGACGGGCTTGAACTTATTGAAAACTTCTTCCTTGCCGCCGACCATAAAGGCCAGGGTGCCGTCCACGGCCTTGGGCTGACCGCCGGAAACCGGCGCGTCCAGCATGTCGATGCCGTATTTCGCCAGTTCCGCCGCGATCTCCCGGCTGGCCACAGGGTTAATGGAGGAGCAGTCAATGAAGGTGGCCGTCTTGGGCATCTTCTCCACCAGCTTGTCATCCTCTAGCATGACGCTCTTCACATGGGGGCTGTTGGGCAGCATGGTGATGACCAGATCCACGCCTTCCGCCGTTTCCGCTGAAGAGCCGCAGACGGTGGCTCCCGCTTCCTTCATCTCTTCCAGGGTCGCCTGATTCCGGTCATATACTCTCAGCTCATGTCCCGCCTTCAGCAGGTTCTTGGCCATGGGCTTGCCCATAATTCCCAGTCCGATAAACGCGATTTTCATTTTGCATTCCTCCTGATTCTTCTCATAATCTTGTGTCATCGCCTGCAAAGCGATTCTATTGGTCATTGCGCTTGCGCGCAAGATGCCAATCGGTTATTGAATCAATCCCATCCCCATCAGGACCTTCCTGAGCTTCTCCTTCTGATCCTCATGCAGCGGGAGAATCGGAGGCACGCAGTCTCCGCAGTCCTGTCCGATCATCTTCAGGGCTTCCTTCAGCGTCACCGGGAAAGAGCCCATATTGGTGGCAACCCGAAGCGCGCTCAGTTTAAACTGGGCGTCCAGGGCGCCCTGATAGTCCTTGGCCTGGAACTTTTCATAAATATCCACGGCGATTCTGGGTGCCACGTTGGCACAGGACGCGATGGCGCCGGTGGCCCCATAGTGCAGGCCGGCCAGAATCAGGGTATCCCGTCCCATCATCACGCTGAAATCCATCCCCCGGGTCAGACGGATATATTCCTCCGCGTTCGTCATGTCGCCGGTGGAATCCTTGGCCGCCACGATATTGTCGATTTCCGCCAGCCTGGCAATGGTGGCGGGGTCCACGCCAACGTTCGTTTTAGGCTTGTTGTTGTAAATAATGATCGGCAGGCTGGTCTCCGCGGCGATGGCTTTATAGTAGGTATAAACTTCCTCCTGCGTCTGGCTGACAAACATGGGTGTCAGCACGCTCAGGGCATCAATGCCGCCCACTTTTTCCACCGCCTGAGCGATTTTGATGGCGCCCCTGGTAGTGATGTTGTTGGCACCAGCATAAATCTTCATCCGGCCAGCAACCGCTTCCTTCGTCAGGGCCAGCAGCTCATTGTAAAATCCCTGGTCGTAGGCGTAAAATTCACCCGTCGTTCCGAAAGGGAAAACGCCGTGAATGCCGTTATCCGCCAGATAGTCCACCAGTTTGCGGTAAGCTTTTTCGTTCAGCCGCCCCTCCTGATCCACAGGAGTAACAATTGGTACAACGATTCCTTGTGGTTTGAAGCTCATGCCTTCTGATCTCCTTTCAATGTTCTCCCCGAACTGGCACAAATGTACCACATTCTGCCCATTTTCGTCAACGGATGAATTCATCCAAATGTGGAAGGATTTTATCTGTTTGAAATAAAATGAAATCAATCTTTTCATTGACACGCTGAATGAGGAATGATATGATGGCTTCACCCTGAAATGCAATCCATTTAAAGGAGCTGATGCAGCGTGGCCAAAGCGGCAATCCTGATGCCCTACCCGGAACTGAAGGACATTTTTGATTCCCTCATTGGCAATTATCCCCGCCTGTCCACCATGACGGTGGAATACGTGGAAACGGATAAGGTGGCGGAGAAAGCCGTTTCCCTGGCCAGGGATGGTTGCGACCTGATTATTGCCCGGGGGCTCCAGGCCCGGCTGATCCGAGCCGCGGTGGAAATCCCGGTTATTGAGATGCGCGCCTCCACCCAGGAGCTGGAAACGCTGGTGCTGGATCTGAAGGCGAAAACGCAGCTCCAGGAGCCTGAAGTCCCCAGACTTGGGATCATCGGTTTTTTCAATATGTTTCACAACACGGAGCGGTTCAACAGCCTGCTGAATGTTGACCTGAAGGTGTATACCGCCACGGACATTGATCAGTATACCGGTCTGGTGATGCAGGCGGTTTCCGACGGCTGCCAGGGCGTCATCGGCGGAGAGGTGGTCATGAAGCAGGCCTCCTCTCTGGGGCTATTCTCGGTCTTTCTATCCATGGGGGAAGAGAGCGCCAGGGAGGCCCTGGAAGCGGCATCCCTTGTGGGATACAGCGTGGATCTGCTGAAACGTTCCAACGCAGAAATCAGCGCCATGCTGGATAATACCGCCTACGCCATTGTTCAGGTGGACGAAACCGGCAGCATCCGTCTGGCGAACCGGGCCTTCTGCCAGCTATCCGGCAAAAAGCTTCCGGAGATTATGGGCACCCCGGCGGAAAGTCTGATCAAAGATCTTTCCGCCAGCGATCTTCGCGGGGTCCTGTCGGAGGCGCGGGAGATCGAAGCCGCGGTTGTAACCCTGGGGCACCGGACCGCCCTCATGAGCATCATGCCCGTTCTGCTGGATAACCGGGTTTCCGGCGCAATCCTGACTTTTCAGGAGAGCGCCAGAGTCACCGAGATGGATTCCACCCTGCGCAAGGAAACAGCCCGCCAGGGACAGACCGCTCATTATACCTTCGACCAGATTTTCGCCGCCAATCCCGCCTTTCAGCAGGTGATCACTCAGCTGAAGCGGCTCTCCCGCTATTCGGTCCCCATCCTTCTGCAGGGTGAATCCGGCACGGGGAAAGGGTATCTGGCCCAGTGCGTCCACAATGAGTCCCTCCGTCGGGATGGGGTTTTTTTAACCCTAGATTGCAGCGCCTCTCATCCGGATGATCTGGATGAAAAACTCTTCGGCCGCTACTCTTCCCGAAAGGACGGGGATCAGTCCGCAGTGGATCTGGCCCGGGGAGGTACCCTCTATATCCGTCAGGTGGAACTGCTTTCCCTGGAAACGCAGTACAAAATTCTCCAGCTGACCCGCGGCCACTATCGAAGCAACGGTTCCAACCTTCCCATGCCCATCAATATCCGTCTGGTTCTTTCCACCGAGGCCAATCTGTCTCAGAAGGTCCGGGAAGGTACATTCCGGAAAGATCTGTATTACGCCCTGAACGCGCTGCGCATTGATATTCCTCCCCTCCGTTCCCGCCGGGAGGATATTCCCTCCTGGTTCGGCGCCGTGCTTTCCGATACCTGTCGAACCATCGGCCGTCAGATTCATCTGACGGAGGAAGCCATGACCGCGCTGCAGGATTTCGACTGGCCGGGCAATCTGGACCTGATGGCGGGCCTGTGCGACCGCCTTGTGCTGTTATCTGAAAAGCGCAGCGTCTCCGCGGACGCGCTGCTCCATCATCTGCGGGAGATGTCCAGCGAGAAGAGCGAGGAAACCGGCAGTCCGGAAGAGCATCTTATAAATCCCCGGGCCCAGGAACTGTTAGATCTGCTTAATCGGTTCCACGGAAACCGGGAGAAAGCCGCCGCGGAGCTTGGCATCAGCAAAACCACCCTCTGGCGCCGCATGAAGAAGTACGGAATCGCCCGGGACCTGACCATGGAATAAACAAAAAAGCGGACTGACTGCTCAGGACTCGAGAGTAGTCAGCCCGTTTTTTATTTCATCAGGCTTTCTTTTTCTTTAATTTACCAAAGAGGGGCTTGATGATGGGAGAGAAGATACAGATGATCGCGATCACCATCAAAACGCCGGAAACGGGGCGAGTAAAGAATTCGGTCCATTTGGGAACGCTCTGAAACGCCTGCAGCGTCTTCGTTTCCAGTGTGGGGGTCAGGATGAAAGCCAGAATCAGCGGCGACGCGGGCAGATCGCTCAGGGACATCAGGATTCCAACCGCCGCAAACACCATCATCATGCCGCACTTGTACAGATTGCCGCTGTCCACATAGGCGGAGGCCAGGCAGATGACCAGCAGAGCGGAATACATAAACCAGCTGGGAACCTTGAGAATATAGGGGAACCAGCGCTTGCACAGCGCCTGCATCAGCAGTACCAGCGCAGCCACCACAGCCACTGTGACAAACATCAGATATACCACGTTCCCACTGTTTTTGAACACCATGGGCCCCATTTCCAGCCCGTGAATGGTCAGGGCACCGATCAGCAGCGCTGTCGTGGAGTCCCCGGGTATTCCCAGGGCCGCCATGGGAATCATTGCGCCGCCGATGGCCGCGTTGTTGGCCACCTCCGGCGCCCAGATGCCGCCGGGAGCCCCGTGCCCATACTCTTCAGGATGCTTTGAGCCGTTCTTGGCCGTGGAATAGGCCACCAGATTGGAAAGTCCGGATCCCATTCCGGGAAGGAAGCCAATTCCCAGGCCAATAAGGAAGGAGGTGATAATGGTCTTCAGTTCTTCCTTCACGTCCCTGAGCGTAAGGCCAAAGCCCTTCAGGCCTTCCCTGCTGACTTCCGGGGGCTTGCCGAAACCCTTGCCAAAGGTAACCAGAATGTGGCTGACCGCGAAAATACCGGTCAGCACCACGATCATTCCCAGGCCGCCCAGCAGATACATGTTGTCAAAGGTGAACCGGGGCTCCGCATCCACGGGGCTGTATCCAACCGTCGCCAGCAGGATACCGATGCAGGTGGACGCCAGTCCTTTGAACATATTGCCCTTGGAGATCGCCAGCACCATTGTCATCGCCACCAGGCACAGGGCACTGTATTCCCAGGGGCCCATGGCAAAGGCAAAGTCCGCTACCTTTTCCGCCAGCAGCCCGCCAATAATGGCGCTGAAGAACGTTCCAAGGAAGGACGCCGTCATGCCGATGGCCAGCGCTTTGCTTGCCTGGCCCTTCTTCGCCATGGGATGTCCGTCCCAGCAGGTCGCCACCGCGGATGCGGAACCGGGAATCCCCAGCAGAACGGATCCGATAAACGCTCCTGAGCATCCGCCGATCCACAGGGCCAGCATAAAGATAATGGCCGTGCTGGATTCCATGGTATAGGTCAAAGGCATGAACAGCATGACCGCCATGGTTCCGGACAGGCCGGGAATGGCTCCAAAGATGATGCCGACCGCCGTTCCCGCCACCATCAGCAGCAGGTTCAGCGGCTGAATCAATTGGGAAAAGATATATGGAAGATAAGACAGCATTTCTTTTCCCCTCCTTTACTCAAACAGCTCGCCGATGGGCAGTTCCATGCCAAACAGCGGCACATACATCGCCCAGATAATGCCGGTAACCGCGACGGCAAACAGGGCTACTGCCCAGATTTTGACATCCACGCCGCTTGCCTTCGCAAAGTACATGGTCAGCCCGAACACCAGGAAAGGCGTGACGATCAGGAAGCCCAGATACTTCATGGCGAAAATATACAGGCAGAGGGCAGCAAATGTAATGATAACCCGCAGCAGCCCCTGTCTGCTCAGCGGAATCTTTCCGCCGTCCTTATCCCTGCAGCCCTTGATGAATATTCCCAGCCCGCATACAACCATTCCGAACGCAGCGATACTGGGCATAAGCTTTGGCCCCGGATATTCCAGGGTCATGGGTTTTCTGAACTGGGATGTCATGATGAAAATCACGATTCCCAGCGCTACAAGCACCAGCCCAGTCACCTGGTCGCGTTTAACTTTCACGGTATGTCCCCCTTCTTTTACAGATGGAAGAACCGCGCCATACCGACTTTGCAATCGGGTATGACGCGGTTCGTTACGTTTCGAGCGGCGTACCCGTCAAGATGGCAGCCTTACTGCTGATCCAGACCCAGCTCGTGGCAGGCCGCAACCAGGGCATCCTGCTGAGCCTGCATCAGTGCCACGTTCTGATCATAGGGAGCAAACTCCATGCCGAACCCGGACTTTTCCAGGATTTCCTTCACTTCAGGATCAGAGGCCGCATTGCTGAACAGATCATGGATCGCCATGGCAGTCTCATCATCCGCGGTCTTGGGCAGCAGGACATAGAAATATGTGCCGAACACCAGGTCATATCCGGATTCCTTAAAGGAAGGCACGTCTGGCAGAACGCTGTTCCGGGCCCCTTCGTCGGTAGCGGAGAAGACGGCGATGGCATTCACCTTTTCGGATTCCACATACTGCCTGGCCTGGTTGGCGTTCACCAGAGCGCAGTCAATGGAGCCGCCGACCAGGCCGGTCAGCTTCTCCGTGTCGGAGCCGGCATCGGTGTAGCGCAACGTGATATCCAGGGCCTTGGACATCATACCGCTCATGATGTGGGAAGAACCGCCGGTCTCAATGCCGATCCGCATTTCGTTCGCCTTGGCAGCCGCGATGAATTCATCCACGGTCTTGATTCCGCTGGCTGCGGGAACGACCAGCACATAGCCGCCCTTTTCGGTGGGCAGGCCCACTCCCGCGATCTTGAATTCGTCCACGGGGCTCTGCTGATACTGACCGGTGGCATACTTAATAATCATGGTGGAGTGGAAGAACAGAATCTTGCTGCCGTCCTTCTTCGCGGTGCGGATGGTTTCATAGGCCACCACGCCGTTGCCATCGGTGTTATTCTTGATAGTCATGGTGGTTCCGCCGTTCTTGTTGATCCATTCGGTCAGCTGGCGTCCCGCCACATCCGTGCCGCCGCCGGCCTTGGCAGGCAGCTGCACTTCAATCTTCTTCGGCAGACCCGCCGCGCTGGCCACGGAGGTCATTGCGAGCATCACGGCAAACAGAACCAACAGGAATTTCTTCATAGGTTAACCCTCCTTTTTCTACAGGTACATGTGGCACCTTGCTGTGCACAATTATATGAAAATCCCGCCCCCATTTCAAGCTTGATACATAAATTCATTTGAAATGTTTTGCAATCAATTGAGATCATTTGTGCTGAATTCTTCTCTTTTTGTTTCATAGTTTCCATTATTGTGTTTCTGACGGGCTTTTTCATGATTGGCACTTTCCGGCGTATCATGATATAATGTTTTCGAGAACGAGAGGATGCGTTCCCGCGCGGAATCAATTCGTTGCTTCCTGGCACGTTTCTGCCCGAAGTGGACCATCTAGAATAAGAGGAGGTTGAGTCGTATGCCCTTCCGTTGCACGCCCGGAATGAAAGATCCCGTGAAGACCCTTGCCTATGAGCCCTGGAAAATCGCGGTGGACGCCTTTCAGGTCTCCCCCCGTACCTGGTATGTTTCAGGACAAACCTGGGTTGGCGCATACCTGATCGATACAGGGGTTGGCTGCATCCTGCTGGATACGGCGATCCCGGAAAGTCTGTACCTTTTGGTCAATGCCATATACCAGAGCGGGCACAAGCCCTCTGATATCAAGGCGATTCTGCTGAGCCATGCCCATTTTGATCATATTGGCGGCGCCGCAGCCCTGAAGAAGCTGACAGGCGCTCCCATCTACATGTCCGAAGAGGATACGAAGTTTCTGAATGAAGTCCCCAACGAAACCCTTGTGCTGGATCCTGACAGCCACCCTCAGGGTTTTGAAGTGGATCATTTCTACAGCGATGACAGTCCTATCAAGATGGGTGATATTGAAATTCATACCCGTCTGACACCTGGCCATACCATCGGCTGCACCAGTTTCTTCTGGAAGGAAACCAATCCGGTTACCGGCGAAGTCTACACCATCGCCATGCATGGCGGCGTGGG
>DGWH01000149.1:3746-46405 GCA_002395225.1 Christensenella sp. UBA4263 | reverse complement strand
ACATAGGACAGGATGATCCCCCAGATGGGCAGCAGAACCAGCCCTGACCCGGCGCGCCGCACCCGGATCATGAATGCGAGCAGCAGCAGCGCATAGACGTACATGGACGGCCTGAAAAGAAGCGCCAACATCGGGATACGTTCATGACGGGAGGAGTGGGCGATTCCCTGCAGGAAACTGTGCAGCCGACGCAGAACCGGCTGCTGTTCCAGCGTGCCCGCCTCGCTGGGGAAGATGATTTCCGTCTTGGTGTAAACAAAATCCCATCCCTCGGAATCCATGGCATGCGAATGGCTGATGTCATCCGGATTCCAGATTCCGGCACAGTTCAGCAAAAACGCTTCTATGTAAATGCCCGGATACCGCATGCCGTACCTGAGCCAGGTCTGCCAGAAGGCACCTTTGTCCGCCTTATAGCGTTCATAATTAAAGTTTCCGCCCTTGGCGGTATCCGCCGAATAGGGACGATACCGCTCAACGGCTCCCTCTGCCCACCAGGTACTCAGTTCTTCCCGTTCCTCTTCCGGCATCTTTGCCCGGTTAGCTGTCCGCATCAGCTGCTGACAGGGCACGGACATCATTTCGCTGGCCGGTGTGTCCCACGCTTTGACCGACATCCGCAGGGCTTTGGGAACGGCAAGGGCCACCACCAGGGTCACGGCAACCAGAGCCAGTGCCCGTTTATTGCGGCAAATCAGGAGAAGTGCCAGACAGGCGGGCACATAGGAAAAGACACCGTTATGACGCAGGAGCGACAGTGCCAGGCAGGTCAGAACAATCCCCGCCTGCCGCCGGCGCGAGGTCATCAGGCTCTCCGGATCCTCCTGTGCCTGCCAGATCTCGGTCACCAGCAGTGTCAGCATGGCCGCGAACATGGCATCCTTCACCGTGGAAACGGCCATGAGACCATGCACGGGAAACAGTGTAAAGAACAGCAGCGTAAACCAGGCAGCCCAGCGCGGAACACGTTTTGACACAAAGCAGATCACATAGGCATAAGCCGCTGCCATCACCAGCAGCTGAACCACACAGTACAGTGCCGCCCCGAGGGTGTACGAACCGGTCAGATGATAGCCGAGCGAAAACAGAATCCCGGTCAGGATGGTGTGAAACACCGGATGTGCGCCAAAGTACGGTCCCCGCTGATACTGCAGGAGTTCCGTAAAGAAATCATAATTGACAATGCCCGGGAAATACGCCAGCAGAAACAGCACATAACTCAGGGCAATCACGGCAAAACAGGGAAGAAAGTGAAAAAGTTGTTTTCCCTTTTCCGCCGCCGGTGCGGGACGGAGCGAAAGCAGACAGGAAAACAGTGTCCCCAGGAAGGGCGCCGTCATCACCGGCACGGCAAACCGCCGGATCAGGCTGCCTGTTCCTGGCAGAAAGGCGCCGTACACGGTCAGCTCACTGCCGATTCCCAGGAAGAAGGAAAAGATCAGTCCAAACAGGATTCCATAGGAAAGCGCTCTTCCGGACTGTTTCTCATAGACCTGCCGGACCGGGAAAAAAGAGGCCGCAAACAGAATCGTCGGATAAACGGCAGACCTGAATATGCGGCTGTCCGGATCAATTGAGGTCAGATAGGGAGCGGCCATCATGGCCAGCCCTACCGTCACCAATGCCGCCAGTGTGGACCGCTTTCGAATGATTTCCATTCCTCATCCCTCCGTTTTCACTCCGGCCCCGCCGGAAAAAGATACAGAAAAAGCACCGAGGTGATCGGTGCTTTCAGGATTCCATGCTTACTGCTCTACCGGATAGACGCTGCACTGGGTCCTATTTTTGCCAAGGCGCTCATAGCGAACAACACCGTCGACCAAAGCGAACAGGGTATCATCTCCGCCAATTCCACAGTTCAGACCGGGATGAATGTGCGTCCCGCGCTGACGATACAGAATATTGCCAGCAAGTACAACCTGTCCATCCGCACGTTTTGCGCCAAGGCGCTTGGATTCGCTGTCGCGTCCGTTGTGGGAGGAACCTGTGCCCTTCTTATGGGCGAAGAGCTGAAGATTCATCTTAAGCATTTGCTCTGCCTCCGTTTCTCATCTCTACCCGGGTGAATTCCGGATAAGTTTCTTCAATGTTTTTAAGTCCCGTCAGGATGGTTCTAAAGATTATCTCTGCTTTTTCCTGCTGCGTATTGTCAAGAGAACCGGGAAGAAAACAGGCAAGATATCCATCTTCCATTTCCGTCCGCGGAATGATCCCGGCAACACACTCAAGCGCATTCGCTGCCGTAATGGTCAGCGCCGAAACGGCACTGCAGACAAGATCATAGGTTCCATCCGCGCTGCTCTCAGCATGACCGCTAGATACAAATCCCGTGATTCTGCCGGAAGCATCCTTCTGAAAGGTAACAATGTTCATTATCAGGCGATTTTGGTGATTTCAACCTTCGTATACGGCTGACGATGACCATTCTTGCGATGGTAGTTCTTCTTGGACTTATACTTGTAGACGATGATCTTCTCGCCTTTTACCTGTCCGAGAACCTTGCCCTCAACGCAGGCACCCTCAACAGTCGGGGTTCCGATCTTGACACTGTCATCGCTGCCCACAAGCAGGACATCAAAAGAAACTGTAGAGTTGACTTCCTTGTCGAGCTTCTCAACAAAGATTACGTCACCCTCACTGACGCGGTACTGTTTGCCACCCGTCGCGATAATTGCGTACATCTGGTGACACCTCCATTTTTCAATACTCGCCGGACATCGGTAGCCACAGGCATTTAATAACCGTTTCCGAGCGGCTCGGTTTGGTATCTTATCAGGTTTCAGGAGACCTGTCAATCCCCCAAAAGGGACTTTTCACAATGCTGAATTGAAAACTTAACGGATACAGGGCAGGGCGCGGAGTATCCGCTAGTCTTTCACATCCTATACGTTTCCATAAGTCTTACAAACTCTTCGCTAAAGTATCCACATTCAGTCACCATATGACCACGCATAACCCAATACAAATCGACGAATCTCTTCTTGCTTTCCGCAATTCTGATCATAGAAAAAATCAATTAATCTACATGACTTGTCTATAGCTCAATATTACGAATATATCGATACACTGTCGAGACATTTACTCCAAGAAGCTGTGCACAAAAGTTCACAAGGATTCGACGCTGTTGTCCCTTAATCAGAGTTTTGTTCTCTTCAAGAAACTGCATTAACACTCTTTTTTTTCGTTCTGATCCAACTGAGAATACTTCGTGTCCTCGGTATCGAAATACTCTCCATATTGACTTTTCACAATTCCCGTCCCGTCCCGTCCGAAACGTCCAGGGCTCTGGCTCAGTATCCGGAGGCCTGCTGTCCCTTGACCAGCTTGATGATCCGGCTGGTTCCAAGACGCGTCGCGCCCAGATCAAGGAAGCGTTCCGCATCATCAAGCGTTGAGATGCCGCCCGCCGCCTTGATTCCCTTACCAGGTTTCATGTGTTCTGCCATCAACGCAATGTCCTCAAAGGTTGCCCCGCCTGTTGAGAAGCCGGTAGAGGTCTTGATATAATCCGCATTCGAATCGGAGACGATTTTGCACATCCGGATCTTCTCTTCCTCCGTCAGCAGGCAGGTTTCAATAATCACTTTCAGAACACGGCCGCTGCACGCTGCCTTTACCGCGTTGATTTCTTTCAGCAGCTCGTCATCTTTTCCTTCCTTCACCCAGCCGACATTGATGACCATATCAATCTCATCCGCGCCGTTCTCCACTGCATTTTTCGTTTCAAAAACCTTCGTCTCCGTCGTCGAATACCCGTTGGGGAATCCGATGACCGTGCAGATCTTTACCCGGTCCGGACGGTTTCCCATATACATGTTCGCATGCATCACAAAGCTCGCCGGAATACACACACTCGCCGTATGATAATGCATAGCATCCTCACAGATAGCCTGAATCTGCGGCCATGTACTGTCCTGTTTAAGCAGGGTATGATCCACTGCACTCAAAATCCTGTTAATATCCATTTGCCTTAAGGACTGAACCCCTCAGTCCGCTCCTCCTTTATCATTTTCTGGCGACAAAGAATCGCTTGCCATCGGTTGACCTGGCGTTGAGTCCATTATATCGGTTATTAGCCCGTTAAATCAAGTGCTGGATCTTGATTTTGTCGTTTTGACGTACCGCTGATAATGTCACTGCACGATAGCAACTTGTAAATAAACGCGGCATCCTGTATACTACCTATCAGTTACCGATGCCATCCGCATCATCCGATATTGTCCGCAGCCCGTCACGCGACTGCACTTTTTACAAGGGGAGGAAAAACAATGATTATTGGAATGCGCGGCCATGACTTTGGCCGTATGGAACCTGAAGCGCTGGCCGAAAAAATTGCCGCATGCGGCTTTTCTGCCACCCAGCTAGCCTTTACCAAGGCTTTTCCCAAGCCTGCAGCAGAATATATGAACCCGGACAGTCTCACAAAAATCCGTGAAATCTTTACCAGTGCCGGTATTCAGATTCCCGTCATGGGCTGCTATGTCAGCGCAAGCGACCGCGATCCGGAAAAGCTCGCAGCTGAAAAAGAGCGTTTCTCCAACGCACTTCGTGCCAGCATTACGCTTGGCGCCGGATGCGTCGGAACGGAAACCACCCATTTCACCTTCCCGGAAAGCGAGCGGGAACCGGCATATCAGCGCCTCCTGGATTTTACCAAAACTGTGTCCGTAACAGCCGAGGAGTGCGGTGCACTGGTTGGCATTGAACCGGTTGCTGTTCATACCCTCAACACACCCGAACTGGCCGGTCGTCTTCTCTCCGAGGTCAATTCTCCGAATCTTCGGATTATTCTCGACCTTTGCAACCTCCTCACTCCGGCGCACACCGCACCGGAGGCACAGATGGAAATGCTCGAACGGGCGCTCTCCATTTTCGGCAGCAAAGTCTGTGCACTGCACATTAAGGACGGCGTTTTTAATGCCGAAGGGCACTGGGAAAACCGCCCGCTTGGCGAGGGAATCATGGACTGGGCTCATCTTTTCCCGCGTCTGCGCCAGACGCTGGATCACCTCTGCGCCCTGCGTGAGGATGTCTGGCCGGGAAATGCCGAAACGGAATGCCGCATGATGAAAGCGTGGGCAGCCCTCTAAACAAAAAAGACAGAACCGAAACGGTTCTGTCTTTTTGATTATGAAAGCAGCATCCGGTCGTTGGACAGTTCCTCACCAGCCGCCGTTTCAAACAGTTCCATGAGCTGGTGCATGGTCAGCGCCTTTTTCCGTTCACCGGATACATCCACGACAATCCGGCCGGCGTGCATCATGATCAGGCGATTCCCTATGGCAATCGCATCCTTCATATTGTGCGTAACCATCAGGGCTGTCAGATGCTGATCGGTCACCAGTTTTTCTGTCAGTTCCAGCACTTTCGCCGCTGTCTTTGGATCCAGAGCAGCCGTATGCTCATCCAGCAGAAGAAGTTTCGGTGTGCGGAGCGTCGCCATGAGCAGTGTCAGGGCCTGCCGCTGTCCGCCGGACAGAAGACCCACCTTGCTGCCCAGCCGGTCCTCAAGGCCAAGTCCCAGCATATGAAGGTGTTCCCGATACATTTGCCGCTCGGTCGAGGAAATTCCCCAGCGAAGGCCACGTTTCTGCCCCCGCCGCATGGCCAGCGCCATATTCTCCTCGATGTTCATCGCTGCGGCCGTTCCGGTCATGGGATCCTGGAAGACACGGCCCAGGAGCGCTGCCCGTTTATACTCCGGCAGAGCGGTAACATTCCTGCCGCCGATCTCTATCGTACCCCGGTCCACCGGAAAAACCCCGGCAATGGCGTTCAGCATCGTGGATTTCCCGGCACCGTTTCCTCCGATCACCGTCACAAAATCCCCATCGTTTAGATGTATATCCACATCAGCCAGCGCAACCTTCTCCGTGATGGATCCGGGATTGAAGGTTTTTGCAATGTGATTGAGCTTAAGCATGTGGTCCCTCCTTTCTGGCCATACGGCTGCCCAGCTTGGAGCGCCAGTAGGGAATTGCCAGGAACACGCCTACCACCAGTGCGGTCAGCAGCTTCAGATCATTGGTATTGAGTCCCAGCCAAAGAACGACCTGAATCACCAGATAGTAGAGAATGGCGCCAATTGTCACTGTCATGAGCTTGAGTGCAAAATTATGGAACACTTTTCCCAGGACCACCTCACCGATAATCACGGCCGCAAGTCCGATGACGATGGCGCCGCGGCCCATCCCCACATCCGCAAACCCCTGGTACTGCGACAGGAGAGCGCCCGACAGGGCCACGATGCCGTTTGAGAGCATAAGGCCAACAACTATGCCTGATGTTGTGTTTATTCCCTGTGCTCTGGCCATGTTGGGATTCGCGCCGGTTGCCCGAAGCGAGCATCCATATTCTGTGCCAAAAAACCAGTACATGACGGCGATCAGAAGAACCGTTGCAATCACAAGAACCAGAATCGGATTCTCAAGGCTCAGCTGCCTCGCATTTCTCGAGCTAACGATCAGGTGAAATTTATTGACGCTGATTGCCATATTGGCCTTGTTCCCGAGAATGCGCAGGTTAATGGAATAAAGACCAAGCTGCGTCAGAATACCCGAGAGAATCGCCGGAATCCCCATACGTGTATGAAATACCCCCGTGGCCAGTCCCGCCAGCATGCCGGCCAGGAATGCCGCTGCCAGCGAAACCCCTGCATCCCAGCCGCTGGTAATCATGACGGCCGCCACGGCACCGCCTGTTGCAATGCTTCCATCCACTGTCAGGTCCGCAACATCCAGGATCCGATACGTTATATAAACACCGATCGCCATGATTCCCCAGATCAGTCCCTGGGCCACGGCCCCCGGCAAAGCATTAATCAGCTTGATCAGTTCCACAGTCATTCCTCCAGCCATAGGCGACAAGGAAGAGAGTTTTTACTCCCTTCCTTGTTAATTTATTTTTTCATTTTGAGATTAGTCAAGCGCTGTGTATCCGTCCGGGATCGTCACGCCAAGTTCAGCCGCATTCGCCGCATTATACTTTTTAACAAAATTCGGCGCGCTCTTAATCGGCATGGAGCTCACATCAGCACCATTGGCCAGAATCTCATAAGCCATCTCGCCAGTAGCATAGCCAAGATCGTAGTAGGAGATGGTCAGAGTAGCCACACCGCATCCGCGGCAGAGGCCTTCCTCGCCGGCAATAACCGGAAGTTTCGCAGGGAGAACAACATTGGCGATAGTCTCCGTGTAAGCGGCACATGTATTGTCTGTCGGAATGTACAGGACATCACAGTTGTCTGCAGCTGCCTGAGCAACAGACGCAACGTCATTTGAATCCATGAAGGAAAACTCTGCACACTCATATCCAAGGCCTTCCAGGTATCCACGGATGGTCATCACCTGATACACCGAATTTGCTTCCGCGCTGCAATAAAGAAGACCAACCTTCTTGGCATCCGGGAACAGTTCCTTCACCATATTTGCCTGTCCGTCAAGCGGTGCCAGGTCTGTTGTTCCGGAAACGTTGATTCCGCTGACTCCGGTAAACTCCGTCACACCCAGGGCTGTTGCATAGTCCGTTACGGAGGTACCGAGGATCGGGATATCTGCAGTTGCAGCAACAGCCGCCTGTACCGGCGCTGTTGCATTGGCCATAATCAGGTCAACACCGTTGGATACAAAGGTATTAACAATGGTCGCACAATTGACTGCATCACCAGAAGCATTCTGTTCATCAAACTTGACATCCGGCATTTTTGCACTCAGTGCATCTTTAAATCCCTTCGTTGCCGCGTCCAGTGCCTCATGCTGTACCAGCTGGCAGATTCCAACCGTCGTTGCACTGGCACAGGCTGTACAAAGTACCATTACCATCATTAAAGTGATTGTGATCCATTTTTTCATAAAAACTTTCCTCCATAACCCCCGGGCATTGGCATGCCGGACTATTTTGCCGTCTGGCTTGATGATTATATTGCCTGTCTAATTCTTTGTCAACATATTTTTTTGATACACGCTATATTTAAGCACAAATACCGCAATTCCTTTCTGAACTTAGGCTTTTTACGGTTGACACTTTGTTTTTTGTCAAGCAGTAAAAATGTGCATGTTTCCATGCACATTTTTACTCCATCACTGTATCAGACGACTCCCTGAGCCTCCATGGCATTTGCCACCTTGAGGAATCCGGCAATATTGGCACCTGCCACATAATTTCCAGCCATCCCGTATTCCTTTGCCGCAGCATCAATGTTCTTGAAGATGTTGACCATGATGTCGTGGAGTTTCGCATCTACCTCGTCAAACGTCCAGGACAGACGCATGGAGTTCTGGCTCATCTCAAGTGCGCTGGTTGCAACACCGCCGGCATTTGCTGCTTTGCCCGGAACAAAATAGACACCATTCTTCATCAGGTATTCCGTTGCTTCCTGGGTCGTCGGCATATTGGCACCTTCACACACTGCAATGCAGCCATTGGCAACCAGTGCCTTCGCATCCTCAAGCTGCAGCTCATTCTGGGTTGCACACGGCAGTGCGACATCACACTTGGCCGTCCAGACGCCCTTGCCCTCATGATATTCCGCATTCGGACGTGCCTTCGCATATTCCGTCAGGCGAGCCCGGCGGACTTCTTTGACATCCTGCAGAAGAGCCACATCAATCCCGTCCGGATCGTACACCCAGCCGGTAGAATCCGATACCGTCACCACTTTGGCGCCAAGCTGTTCTGCCTTCTGTACGGCATAGATTGCCACATTGCCGGCACCGGATACAGCGACGGTCTTCCCCGCCAGCTCATGTCCGTTCGCCTTCAGCATCTCCTGGGTAAGATAAAGCAGACCGTAACCGGTCGCCTCCTTACGTGCAAGGCTTCCACCGTAGGTCAGGCCTTTGCCTGTCAGGACACCCTCGTACAGGCCGGTGATCCGCTTATACTGTCCATACAGATAACCGATTTCCCGTGCACCCGTACCGATATCGCCAGCCGGCACATCCACATCTGCTCCGACATGACGATACAGCTCCGTCATAAAGGACTGACAGAAAGCCATTACCTCACGGTCGCTCTTTCCCTTCGGGTCAAAGTCGCTGCCGCCTTTGCCGCCGCCGATAGGTGTTCCGGTAAGAGAGTTCTTGAAAACCTGCTCAAATCCAAGGAACTTGATAATGCCAAGATTGACACTGGGATGCAGACGAAGGCCGCCCTTGTACGGACCGATCGCGCTGTTGAACTGGACACGGTAACCATTGTTTACCTGTACCTGTCCCTTATCATCCACCCACGGAACACGGAACATGATAATGCGTTCCGGCGTGGTCATACGCTCCAGCAATGCTTCCTTGCGATACTTCTCTTCGTTTCGTTCGATCACCGGACGAAGTGAATCCAGGACTTCGCGTACCGCCTGATGAAATTCCGGCTGGGCTGGGTTTTGAGCTACAACGCGCTCGTAGACCTCATCTACATATGACATTTCTTAATCCTCCTTGATTGCGGCCGCACCATTGCGTGCCATCAGTATGGCCGATATTATAAGAGGTACAGTTTAAAATTGCAAGTGCTTTTTTGAGTTTCTTTCAATTTATACAGATATTTTGCCAAATTTGCAGTTAAAATGAATTTTTTGCTTTCAATTCCATCATTATATAGTTATCCCATCTATCCGAACATAGACCTATATAACCTATTTTAGACTCAGCCAGATCTTGACCATGGTTTAATTTATTTTTCAATCCACTCACCCCGTGTGGGGTGAAACATAGTCCCGCAGGGGGCCATAGTCAGGCTTCGAATTTCAACCCACTCACCCCATGCGGGGTGAGACCAGGCGGGGCCTCCCAGAATGCGGAATAATCCAGTTCACCTGTTAATTCTTTTTTTTATACGCCCCATCAGGGTACCGTCACCTTCAGTTGAAAACTTTCCGCCACAGTCTGGCATTCCCCCATGATGACCGACAATTGCGAGTGCAGCACACACATCGCAACTGCATTCCTTCATCGCAATTTGCGCACCCGCCGTAGAATGATCCACTTTACGGGTATTCTCCGGATCTGCCCTACGTCTTTGCCCGGCTCTGCTGTATTTCCCCGCATCATGAAGAATGCCGGCTCTGCGTGCATGATCTCCAGCTCCGAAGCTTTGTGCATATTTCTCTGCCAGATTCATTACACCCGTAAGGTGGTCTTTTAACAGTTGTGTTTTCCCATCTTCTCTCTTATGACCTATATACACATCCGCCTTGTCACCAGCAAACATCTTGTATTGATTGTCATTGCTATTCATCTGTCACCCTCAACTTTGTCACATTTAGCACGAAAAGATACCTGCGCTACAGCGAGGCAATTCATCTGCATCTATTTTTGTTCTAATTTGACATTTTTAATCGATATTTTATAGTCTTCTCTCCTCTCTTCATTTCCTGATCGCTTTCAAATTTATACAAAAAATATAAAATTTATGGTGTGTTGTCAAGTTTATATTCCAATATTTCTTGTTCTGCACCATCATCACGCCATCAATCACATTACTGAAATAACTGTGTCTACATTATTTGGAACGAACTTTTGGAAAGTAACACATTTTTCGGAACGATCTTTTGAAAAGAACACATTTTTCGGAACGAAACAAGCCATAACTCCTTTTCTCCCCAGCTTGCAAACATTTTTTACGGACCCATTGCCCCAGGTGAATGAATACTTTATAATCATTGTACAATCCTCTCTGAAATACCAGTCATCCAGAGCGAATCGATATGAAAGGAGAGCCTCATGATTACATTTGGTACCGGCGGATGGCGTGCCATTATCGGTGACGACTTTACAAAAGCCAATTTACAGCGGGTTGCCCATGCAGTTGCCCGGAGAATGATACGGGAAAAAGTGGACAAGGAAGGTTTTGTCATTGGCTATGACCGACGCTTTTTATCACGGGAGTCTGCGATTTGGTTCTCTGAGGTCATGGCCGGAGAGGGAATCCCGCTCTACTTTGTCAATCTTTCTGCCCCGACACCGCAGATAATGTTTACTGTCAAAAACATGAACCTTCCGTACGGGGCAGCAATTACCGCATCGCACAATCCTGCCATCTATAATGGTGTTAAACTTTTTACCAGAGGCGGAAGGGACGCCATACAGGATATTACAGACGAAATCACCCAGGAGTCCAACGCGGTGGAATTGTCCGAGATCCGCACCGTCCCCTTCGATGACGCCCTGCTCGCTCAGCAGATCCATCTCATCGACCCCCGGGATGCCTACCTGGATTCGATCATGGAGCGGATCGATATCGCAGCCATACGGCATCGGCGGCCCCGCATCGTGCTTGATCCCATGTTCGGCGTCAGCCTTAACGGCCTCATGACCATTTTTTATACCGCCCGCTGTGACATTGATGTCATTAACGACCGGCATGACGCATTTTTCGGCCGTCATCTCCCTGCGCCCAACCCTGAGACGCTGTTTGACCTGCAGCACGCCGTCGCGGAACATCATGCTGATATCGGCATTGCCACAGATGGAGATGCCGACCGGCTTGGCATCATCGACGAAACCGGTGCGTATATCCCCGCCAATGAAGTTCTGGTTCTCCTTTATTATTACCTGCTTCGGTATAAAGGATGGAAAGGCGATGCGGTCCGGAACATTGCCACGACACACCTGCTGGACCGCGTGGCAGAGGCCTTCGGCCAGAAATGCTGGGAGGTTCCTGTCGGTTTCAAGCATATTTCCTCCGGTATGGATGAGCATGATGCCCTGATCGGCGGCGAATCCTCCGGCGGCCTGACTGTCCGCGGGCACATATCCGGAAAGGACGGTCTGTACGCCGCCTCTCTCCTGGTGGAAATGCTCAGTGTCACTGAAAAACCCCTTTCCGTTCTGGTCTCCGAAATCTACGATACGTTTGGTGAGCTGCACATGGCTGAGTATGACTGGGGCCTTACGGATAAGATCCGGAACGATCTGTACTGCCGGCTTTTCCAGCAGAGGCTGCTGCCGGACTTTGGGAAAACAGTCCATCATATCAGCTATCTGGACGGATGCAAGGTCTACTTTGATGACGGTTCCTGGATCATTGCCCGTTTTTCCGGCACCGAACCCCGCATTCGCTGTTTTGCTGAGGATATTACTCTGGCAAAGGCACAGGATCTTGTCCGGACGATGGCTAATTTCATGGATCTTCCGTTTACCACACAATAAAAAAAGGGATTGATTCCAGACGGAATCAATCCCTTCTCATATTAATTTTTCTTCGGATTCAGCAGCCACTCGTATTTCCCCATTGCTGCTTTTTGTCTTTTATTCGACCGTCACGCTTTTGGCCAGATTCCTGGGTTTGTCCACATTCAGTCCCTTTGCGACGCTGATGTAATACGCCAGCAGCTGCAAAGGAATCACGGCAAGGCTGGCCATGAAATGCTCATCTGTTTTGGGGATATACACGCAGAAATTCGCCGTATCCTCAATGCTGTAATTGCCGTAACTGGTAACCGCCATCAGATAGGCGCCCCGGCTCTTGACCTCTACCATGTTGGAGACGGTTTTCTCAAAGAGTGCCTGCTGTGTCAGGATCCCCACCACCAGGATTCCATCCTCTATCAGCGATATGGTCCCGTGTTTGAGTTCTCCGGCCGCATACGCCTCGGAGTGGATATAGGAAATCTCTTTCAGTTTAAGCGACCCTTCCATAGATACGGCATAATCCAGTCCGCGGCCGATAAAGAAGATATCCCGGGCACTGGCATATTTGCTGGCAAACCACTGGATGCGTTCCTTGTCTTCAAGGAGCCGTGATATCTGATCTGGCAGCTTCAGCATCGCATCCAGAAGCTCTGCCGAGTATTCCTCACTGATCGTCCCTTTTAGTTCACCAATCCGGATCGCCAGAAGGTAGAGAACAATCAGCTGCGCGCTGTAAGCCTTGGTTGTTGCCACGGATATTTCAGGACCGGCATGTGTGTAAACGCACCAGTCACTCTCACGGGCAATTGAGGATCCCACAACATTCACGACAGAGAGTACCGGAACCCCTTTTTCCCTGGCCAGGCGAAGTGCCGCAAGAGAATCAGCCGTCTCACCGGACTGTGAGATGATGATCACCATGCTGTTTCTGACCAGTTTCGGGTCACGGTACCGGAATTCGGACGCCAGATCAATTTCCACCGGCAGGTCTGTCAGACTCTCAAACACAGCTTTCCCTGCCAGTCCGGCATGATAAGCAGATCCGCATCCCACAATGTAGATCCGTTCAAGTCCGGCGAGGACAGACTCATCCACATCCTCAAAAGTGATTCTCCGATCGTGTACATACGAGTTCATGGTTTCCCGGACCGCCGCAGGCTGCTCATGAATTTCCTTGAGCATGTAATGCTCAAAGCCGCCTTTTTCTGCCGCCTCGGCATCCCAGTCAATAGTGACAGGCGTATGCTCTATGGTATCGCCATCCAGGTTGTAAAACGTGATGCTGTCCGCGGTCAGCCGTCCGATTTCCAGATTGTCGATATAGTACACGGACCTGGTATGACTGAGGATGGCAGGTACATCGGAGGCCACAAAATTTTCTCCGTCCCCGGCGCCGATGATCAGCGGCGAATCCTTTCGGGCGACCCAGATTTCCCCCGGGATATCCCTGAACATGATTGCCAGTGCATAGCTTCCGCGGATTCGGACCATGGCCCGGTTGATGGCATCCACTGCGCCCAGCTGATACTTTTTCCAGTAGTAGTCCACCAGTTTAATGGCCACCTCTGTGTCCGTCGACGAATAAAAGTGGTAGCCCTTTCGCAGCAGCTTATCCTTGAGTTCCTGATAGTTTTCAATGATGCCGTTATGAACACCGACCACGTTCCCGTCATCGGATGCATGGGGATGTGCGTTTATCTCGGAGGGTTCCCCGTGGGTTGCCCACCGTGTATGTCCGATTCCGCAAAAGCCCTCCACGGCATTTCCATTATCTGTCTTGTCAAATAGCCGCTGCAGACGTCCCTGCGCCTTGACCGTGACAATTTCCCTTTCATTCCGCACCGCAATGCCGGCAGAATCATATCCCCGATACTCCAGCTTCCTCAGTCCGCTCAGCAGAATCGGTGCTGCCTGACGACGTCCGACGTAACCAACAATTCCGCACATGCTTCAGTCTCCTCCTCCACTTGGGCATTAATATCCATATCTTTGCCCTGGTCCAACTTGATCAAGCTGCCGTACTGATCGCCATTACAAAAAACACTCCAGGATAAACACGAAAATACAGCAAGACGCCGCCACGCCGAACAGCCCCAGTCCAAACCAGGCCAGGACAATGCCAAGTACCAGGGCCAATGCACCGGCCAGGGGATTCTGCGTTGCCTGTACCATTGCCGGAAAGGTCATCACGGCAAGGGTTACATAGGGAACATAATAGAGAAAAGATCGGATGAAACGATTTCGGATCGGCTTACGGATCAGAGTCAGCGGCAGCACACGAATCGTATAGCTGACCGCCGCCATGACCAGAATATAGATGTACATGTTACGCTGCATTTTCCTTATCCTCCATCTGCTCATCCCTGACCGGGAACAGCACCGCCGCGCCGCCGGCAATCAGCAGTGTCAGTATAATCGTCCGGTTTCCGGCGGACAGGGCAGAGAGTCCCGGCAGAATCCCAAACAGATACGACAGAAAAAACGACAGTCCGATCAGGACAGCAACCACACGACTTTTCCGGGCCGGCGGAATGATCACCGCCAGGAACATCCCGTACAGCGCCACGCTGAGGGCACTCACTGCCCGGAACGGCAGCAGATTGCCCATCATGATTCCCAGCGCCGTTCCGCTCGACCAGGCAATGGCCGAAATGAGGAACGCCCCGTACAGATAGAAAGGATTCAGCCAGCCCGGGCGGGCAATGCAGATCCCGAAAAGCTCATCCGTCACGCCGAATCCGCAGAGCAGCCGGTGATAAAACGGCATCCTCTCCGGAAACTTCTGCGAAAGCGAGCAGCTCATCAAAAGATAACGGGCATTGGCAATCAGGGTGACCAGCGCAATTTCCAGATAGGTCGCATGATTGCCGATACTGGTAAAGGCTGCATGCTCACCGGCACTGGCCATGTTGAGAAAACTGGCCAGAAATCCCTGAAACGGCGTCATGCCGATGCTTCTGGCCGCAATGCCCAGAGAGAAAGCGACGGCAAAATACCCAAGCGCAATGGGAATTCCGTCCCTTGTTCCGGCCAGGTATTCCTGGCCGTTTTTCGTTTTTTCTGTGTTCCCCATTTAGATCCTGACTTTCCCCTTTAAAAGGTATCCCCGGAGCTTATCCCCAGTTCATTTATCCATACTACTCAATCCGGTCAATAAACAGCAGCTTCAGCCGTGGAACGCTGATATCATTTCCCGCATCATCCTGCTCCGTATAGGCACCGTCTACGGCAACGACTGCCGATATGTAATTTCCGGCCTGCAGCCCCGGATCTGACTCACAAGTCAGCACCACCGGGTTAATCCACTTTCCTCCGGCATTTTTGCTGAACTGCATGCGGATATAGGTAATATCACCGGCTGAGCTGACCTCGCTTACCGGTCCGTACACATTGAGAACCTTCCCCAGATCACTCTCCAGTCCCTTCTGAAGATCCCTGTACTTGATCCGCACCGCCGTCTTCCGGATTTCATCCCGCTGCTGGTCATCCGTCTTGATCCGCACGACCGTGAAGGTAAAGCGCCGCTGGACATACCCGCTCTTTTCAAGCAGCAGGGTATAGTCATACGACCCTTCCTCCTTCGTATTCAGCTCAAAGGAAAAAGACCCGTCATTTTGTGCGCGCTTTTTGCTCAGGCCGAAGGGGGAGATGAGCTGGAGCTGCGTCCCGGCCAGCGTCGTGCCGGAGATGACCACCTGATCCTGGCTGGTCGTCATGTTCTCATCTATCCCGGACACTGGCAGCGTCTTGGAATTGAAGGTGATCCATCCGCGCACGGAAGCATCTATGAGTCCGTCCGCGTGGGCATGGACGATCAGTTCCGTTTCCCCTTCCTTTTCAAGGGAAACCCGGAATCGGAACGCCCCCCGGTTTCCTGCCGTCGTCTCATCCAGCGTCTGCAGGGCGATCTGTTCGCTCTCAATGCTCAGTGTCACATCCGCCCCGGGCTCCGTTGTCCCGGCAATGTCAAGATTCCCGGAACTGGTTTCCGTCGGCAGTTCCACATTCAGCGTGATTTCACGCATCGGCTCCTCAATGTCCTTCAGGAAAATCATCTTCTGCAGCCAGCTGCGAAACTGGGCCAGGTCACGGTTGGAAAACCGGCGCCCCGAATTCTGCCAGTCCAGCGCCACAAACTGTCCGTTATGGATGGTCAGGTACCGCAGGCCGCGTCCCACCGTCTCCCCGTTATCCGTCTTCGTGTAATGGATGTACAGCCAGTACCGGTCCCCCACATTCTGCCATTCCGCATCCTGTGTCCGGTAACCGCGGCTTTCCCAGAGCGAATTCGCTTCCACATTCGCCCGGATGCGGCGCCGGTCGCCGGTCTGTGCACGCCCGATATCAAATATCTTCTGAGAGGCTTCCTCCTCCCAGACCAGCACCGCCAGGCGCTGCGTAAAATCCGCATTGTACGCACAGCTGAGCACATGCGTGTTTGCCATCTCCAGTGCCAGTGCCTCCGGATCCATGCTCCTCTCCCGGATCATGGGTGCATACACCCGGCACAGATCCGGCGAGAGCACCAGCCAGTCATCCGGGTAATCATAGGCCGCATACCCTGCATCCATCCGGATGGTCTGGGCCACGGCGCCCGGTACCAGGAGACAGAGAAGGATCAGCAGGCATCCAAATAACCGTCTGCTCATTCAATCCTCACCAGCATATTCCCGCCTTCGGCCATTTCCACTTTCAGAAGCTTGGCCCGTTCCAGTTCTCTCAGCACATCCGAGAAGCGCCGGAACCCAATCTGCCGCTCACTGAAGTCCGGATAGGCATCCAGTACCGCCGCCTTCAGGACCGGGGGATTGATGCGGTCAAATCCCTCGCTCTTGTACACATCCAGGATTTTTCGGAAAGCCGGAATAAAGTTATCCCGGGTCAGCTCATCCACCGCCGTTCCGCCCTGATTGAGGCTCAGCTTCCTGTTATGCTGTTCACTGTTCACCGAAAACGCTCCAAAACGGGCGGAAAGCTCCGCAATCAGCTTGCCAAACGTGGAAAAACCCAGACTCTTCTCGGAGAATTCCGGCCGCAGACGAAGAAGCGTATTTTTCGCCTCAGAGGCCAGCACTTCCCCGCTCTCATTGTCCCGCAGAATGGTGACAATCAGGTCATTCACCTCCTGCAGCGTCAGCGTCTCTCCGGTTTCCTTCTCCTGAACCCGCTTCTTCTTGGCCGCCATGCTCTCAAGGAACTGGAATTCGCTGCAGGCATTCATGAACACACCTGAGGCCACCTCGCTGCGGGAAATCCCCAGAACGAACTTTCCCATGCTCTTCAGTTTTCCGACCAGCGGCACATAATCACTGTCACCGGAGACAATGCAGAAACTGTCAATCAGGGGATTGGTAAAGGCCACATCCAGCGCATCAATCACCAACTGAATGTCCATGCTGTTTTTCTGACTGTGCCCGTATCGCAGAGACGGAACAACCGCAAAGGTGTTGGACAGCAGCACTTCCTTCAGTTCCGAATAGCTGTCTGTATAGCCGTATACCTTGCCGATCAGTATATCCCCGCGTAGTTTTACCCGCTCAATGACATCCAGAAGAACATTCTTCTTTCCGCCGCAGTTTTCAAGATCCGCAAATAACGCAAAATGTGCGGACATTCCTCGCTCCTTTCTCTTCTCAACCTTCGTCACCTGCCGGAGCAGCCTGGTCATAACCCAGACCTGACCATCTGCCGCTGTACGGCACACTCCTTACCGATAATCACCGACATTTCGGAACCTTGTCAGGATCCCCCGGGCATCAGGGCATGAACGGAAGATTGACAAACTGGTCCATTTCATAGGACCGTTTCAGAATCCGGTTGACGATTCTCTCTGCTTCCTCTCCCTCTGCCAGAACCGGCCGGTAGTCCGTTCCCTTGTCAAGGCTGGTCAGGCGCAGCGGCACAATGCTCATCACCGGTGGCTCCGCCCGATCCTGATACACCGTAAAGGTGAGCCGCATGGCACAGGAATCCCGGTCATCCGGATCCACATTTCCGCCAAACACCAGATTGCCCAGGGAATACAGGATATAGCGGCCCTGGTACTGTTCCACTCCCTGCACGATGTGCGGATGATGTCCTACGACAATATCCGCCCCCGCACGGATGGCCGCCCGTCCGATATTTCTCTGTTCCCCGGTAAAATCCTCCCGGTATTCGCTGCCCCAATGGAAACTGGCTATGACAATCTGACAGCCCGCTTCCCGCAGTTTCCGTACATCCGCCGAGATATCCTTTTTCCCGTCCTTATACGGGAAACAGTACCCGGTCATGCCGACCCTGATGCCATTTTTCTCAAAAATGCCCAGCTGACCGTTGCCGGAGACAATCAGGCCGGCAGCCTCAAGATTGGCAACGGTATCCTCCCGACCCTTTTCGCCATAGTCAAGGGTGTGGTTGTTAGCCACATTCACCGCCTCAATACTGCCGCTGGTCAGGATCTCCGTGTATTCCGCCGGACCTTTGAAATTAAACTTCTTCTCTTTCTTGGTCGTTTCCTCGGTAAGTGTCCCTTCAAAATTGATCAGGGTCAGGTCATCTGTTCCAAACAGTGCGGTCAGTCCCGAGAAAAACCAGTCATAGCCGTTGGCAGCGGCCACATTCTCAAAGCAGTCCTCCCGCTTTCGAAGCGTATCCGTTGAGCCCAGTGTGGTATCCCCTGCCACGGTCACGGTAAAGGTCCTGGGCCAGGTATTCTCTGCCGGCGCCGGTGACGGTGCCGGTTCAACCCACCCGGCAGCCTCCGCAAGTCCGCCTTCCAACAGTTCCGGTGGCAGCACTTCCGCCTCAAGTTCAGGGATGGTCTGGATCTCCTGCGCAGGCGGCAGCCCCTGATTCACGATTCCCTGTCCGCCCAGTTCCGACAGTTCCGGATTTCCCTGCGGCTCCATTCCGGGCAGGCCGGGATTTACCGTTCCCTGTCCGACCATGTCCGACAGTTCCGGATTCCCCTGCCAGTCCTGCCCGGGCAGATCCGGATTTTCCATTTCCTGTCCGGTCATGTCCGGCTGTCCGGTATTCCCCTGCCAATTCTGGTCCACCAGTTCCTGACCGGTCACAGGCGTCTGCGGCGCGTTCTGTTCCGGCCAACCCATTTGCACGCTCAGATGCGGATTAATCAGCTCATAGTTCATTTCCGCAGCGCCTGTTCCCAGTATGCAGATCATCAGCAGAAGCAGCAGAACCAGTCCCCGCTTTTGCAGGCAGTGCCGTTTGTTTTCGGCCCTGCCGTACAATACCGCGCTGCAAAACTGTCCGGATCTTTTCCCTCTCTTTTCGTGCATGTTCATTCTCTCCTTTGCAGGCCTCGACTCTGTTCACTTGCCTGAGATGCTTTGTCAATGGCCTGGATTTGACTAAACTGTCGCTGTGCGACAGGGCCTTCTTTGCAGGCCTCACTGTTGAGCATTTGCCAGAGCAACATTGCATGAGGCCTGGATTTAACTTAACTGTCGCTGCGCGACAGGGCCTTCTTTGCAGGCCTCACTGTTGAGCATTTGCCAGAGCAACATTGCATGAGACCTGGATTTGACTTAACTGTCGCTGCGCGACAGGGCCTTCTTTGCAGGCCTCACTGTTGAGCATTTGCCAGAGCAACATTGCATGAGGCCTGGATTTGACTTATCTGTCGCTGCGCGACAGGGCCGCTCCCCAGTGCCAGAGCTGCCCCGATGAGTGTCCCATCCAGCAGACTCCGCGTTTGTCGTTGTCTGAATCTCTGATCGATCAGCAGCAGCGATCCGGTATCCGTTTCCGTCCGGATCAGCCGCCCGGCTGCCTGAATCACCCGGATCATCCCGGGCAGTGTCATTGTGTAGAAAAAGCCGTCCTCCCCGCGGGCCTGATAATACGCCTGCATCGCCCGGATATGGGCATCCATTGTCGGCATCCCTGTCGAGATCACCACAACGTTCATCAGGCGGCTGCCCGGCAGGTCAATGCCCTCGGCAAATGACCCGCCCAGTACACACAAAAGCACCACCTCGCCATCCTCACTGAAACGGTGCAGCAGTTCCGTCCGGTCTGCCTCGCGCATCCCGCGTGCCTCCGTCAGGCACGTTCTCCCGCCCGGACACATCCGGTCCTCAAAACAGTCCGCCACCATCTCAAGATAGGCATACGAGGGGAAAAACACCATGGCATTCCCCGGGTTCTCCCGCAAAAACGTCTCCACCGCCTCCGCGACAAGAGGCGCGTTGCGCTGCCTCGCCGAATAACGGACATCAATGGGCAGAATCCGGACACGGAGCGCCTCCGGCCGAAACGGTGAGGGCAGCATCAGGGTCAGGTCCTCCGGCATGTGTCCCAGCAGCCGCATGGCCGCCGGCAGCGGGGCCAGCGTGGCCGAAAAATACACCGCTCCCCGTGCGTGTCTGGAAACTTCCAGGATTTCCGGGGCCGCATCCAGCAGGCGAATGCTCATTTGAGTATGGTCGCCCGTTCCCTCTGTCAGAAAGACATACCGGTCTGACCAGCGCTTCGACACAGACAGCCAGTCCATGGCAAGGCTCAGCGCATCCGTGATTCCCTCCGCGCCACTTGCCGTTTTACCGGCACTTTCAAGCAGTGCTTCCATCCTCGCATCCATGTCACCCCAGGGCAGTCCCTCCGGTCTCTCCGTCCGTTCCGGCGCGCTGCGGATCTCCTCGATCACCCCGCTCAATGCCTTATAAACCGCGCTTTTGCGTCCGAGGCTTTTCCCAATCGTCCTGCGCAGTTCCCGCACCTCGCCCAGATCAAGAGAGATGGAATAATCATCCTTGACACGCTCTGCCAGGCGGTGCGCCTCATCCACCAGGATGGCACTCTGCCGGGTCAGACGGTCAATGGCAACGGCCGGATCATAGACATAGTTGTAATCACAGATGACCAGATCCGCAGCCGCCGCCATCTCAAGCGACAGTTCAAAGGGACACAGCACCAGCTCCTCCGCCAGGGCAAGAATCGACTGCGTATCCCAGATACACCGTTCATCCATCCGGCTGAGCGCCTCTGCCAGCCGGTCATAAAAGCCTCTGGCTCTCGGACAACTGTCCGGCCTGCAGTCCTGCACCTCATACGGACAGGCTTTCCCCTTGGCCATGATTTCCACGGTTTCAAGCCACGCCCCGCTATCCGTGAGGCGGCGCGCCGCCTCCACGGCCGCCTGTCGGCCCGTCGTCCGGGCAGTCAGGAACAGCACCCGCTGACAATCCCCCAGCCGCAGCGCATGCACGGCCGGAAAAATGGCAGCCATGGTTTTCCCGATGCCCGTCGGCGCCTGGGCAAACAGTCGTTTCCTGTCCCGGATGGTCCTGTAAACCGCAGCGGAAAACGGCCGCTGTCCCTCTCGATATGAGGGAAAAGGGAATGACAGCGTCTCAATGGACAGATTCCGGCGTTTCAGGCGCCTGAGATTCCGCTCGGCCAGCGCTATGGCCGGGGCACACAGTTCGCCGAACCGCTCCCGGAGCTCTGCCGCCATGCGCACATCCCCGTACTCCCTTAGCACCTGTCCCGTCACATCCACGTAACGGACCAGAAGCCGGACCCGGTCATCCCCCGCGGCTGCCAGGAACATATGCCCGTACATTTCCACCTGGGCCATGTGTGCAGGATTCAGCTCACTTTCGGCCGTCCCCAGTTTGAGTTCCTCAATCACCTGCCCGGCCCGGTCTCTGTACAGCGCATCTGCCCGGCCCTGGACACGGAGAATCAGATCATCTGTCTCAATATCCAGGGACAGCGGAACCTCCGCCTGATACGCCTCCTCTGTCTGGCGTCCGGTCTCCTGACGGGTCAGATGCGCTTTGGTTCCCTCACGCATCCTTTCCATGACCCCGGCTGCCGGCTGCAGGTCCGGATCATACAGCGTCAGTTCCACGACGTTCCGCACACTCATCCGGATTACCGGTTTCTCCTCCATCTCCTTCTCCCCATCCGCCATCTGTTAAGGCATCTGTCTGACCACTGACTGCGTTTTGGACCTGCGGCATCTGATCTGCATCCATCCAAGGATGATCAGCCCCAGCAGGCTGAGCAGCTCCGCCAGACGCCACAGGCGCGGTTCCCTGTACCGGACCTGAATCAGCCGCTCCGTTCCGTCTGACGGATATCTGATTCGAAGCGTGTTGTTGACATTCCGGTCAATCTCATACCGGGTGCCATCCTCCGCCACGGCCTCATACCCCGGATAGTAAAGAAGCGGCGGCTCGATATAGTACTCTCCCGGCTCGATGGACAGACGGAAACGGACGTTGGTCCCCTCTTTCCGCACATCCGTCAGCGTATACGGCGTCAGGCCGCGGACCTCAAGCCGCCCGGCTGCCAGGGCCTCTTTTTCCGTATACGGATACAGGTATTCAAACTGATTCTGCCGCGTGTTGCTGACATCCTCCGGTCCCAGCACCGTCCCTTTCTCCACCACATGCTGCATGACATATCCGCCGGATACCATGCAAAGGACCAGAAGCGCGGCGATCCCGGCACTGTCCTCCTTCCGGCACTGCAGAAAGCCCCAGGCTCCGGCCAGGGAAAGAAACAGCGTGGCAACGCCGACAAAGCGCCAGGGAAACTGGATCTGATGGAAGATCAGTGAGAACGGTTCCCGCGTCTTGCACAGGAATTCCCACGGGAAAAGGCTAGTGGACATAAACAGCGCCACGGCTCCCAGGATGAGACAGATGCCGATCAGGCCGGTGCCGGAATGCTCCCCCCTGCGCTGCGCCAGCCCGATAAAGGCCAGCGCGGCGCCGGCCATAACGGCCAGTCCCGGCACCACGCCAATGGTGTATGAAAAATCCTCCAGGCTGTCCGTCACACTGCCCGTGCTTCCGGCAAAGCCCACCAGAAGGCCGCCCGGCTGCAGGGCATGCAGCCAGGAATCAAATCCCACATACGTGGAAATGCCGTCCTGCATATACGTGATCATGGGAACGATGAACCACAGGCTGCAAAGAACCGTCAGGCCGGTGGCCAGTATCCCGTGCCCGATCCGCCGGGGCTCCCGGATCATCCGCGGGAGGCAAATCAGGACGGCCAGCGCACAGAACATGGCCGCGAACAGCGTACTGAGCAGATGACTCATGAAAATGCAGAACATGGAAAGGGTAAGCAGCGGCCAGCGCCGGCTGTCCCCTGCCAGCAGTTCGTACATTGCCAGAAGGACCAGCGGGAAAAAGGTCATCGCCAGTGCCTCGCCTATTGCCGCACGGACATACAGATTCACCAGACGATACGGACTGAGCAGGTACAGGGCAGTCGCCCCTGCCGCCATTTTCCGGCTGTGCAGCATCCGTTCTGCGCAATAAAAGCAGATCCAGGCGGTGGCAAAGTTCATGAGTGCCAGGAAAATCTGCACGCTGACGCTGAGTGATACCCCGGCGTTGCGCATCAGGGCCGGAATATACAGGAACAGTTCCGGATAGAATTCCGGGGCGGCATAGCCATACCCCAGCAGGGTCGAGGCATGAATGCGGACAGGGAACTGCCCGCAGCGAAGCCCGGCCGCGATTCCCTCAATGCGATTAAGGTGGAACAGCAGATCATGCCCGTCATACAGCCCCTGCCAGAGGAGGGGCATACAGGCAAACACCGCCAGTCCGGCCACCAGGAGCGGCGCCCTGGACATTCTCCGGCACACCAGCACCGTGCCGATCAGGCCCAGCAGGAGGGCAACGGCAGCCGCATCCGGCGAAAGAAATCCATGCACCCGTTCAAAGGTCAGCAGCCGGATTTCATCCATTCCCGTTTCAAAGGCCGCATAGACCCGGAAGGCCGTATCGCTCAGATGAAACGGCACGGTATACGTGCCCGATTCATCTGCCGTCCCTTCAAATTCTCCCTGCTCCACAAACGGCTGATAGCCCGCGCTGACGATTTTCCCCCGGAACACGGTTCCGGGTTCCGCCTGCAGCGTCATGGTGTAATGGCCCCAGGTCAGGTTCATCCCGCCCTCCGGGTCCTCCGCCCGCATATACGGCTGCCATACCACATCCGTCTCCTCAGCACCCCAGATGCCGCTGCTTCGCCGCTCATCCGCCCGCAGCTTCTCCAGATCCATGAGCTCCCCTGCCTGCTTCTCTGCCAGTTCCGCCTCCTCCATGGTTCTGGCAGCCATGGCCAGGTAGTCGCGGTCAAAGGTCCATCTCTGCCTGGGCGGCAGGGAATAGAGAATCACCCCAAGCAGCAAAGCCAGCCACAACAGGATCAGGCGTTTCCCGACCCGGCCTTTGCCCAGCATCGGTCCGTTTTTGCTTTGGCAGGACAGTTCCTCACGCATCATCTATACCTCAATTTACGCTGTACAATTTTCTGATTTTGGTTCATCTGACCGTTTTCGGTACAAGATTATAACCGATATCCGTCTCCGGTGCAACTTTCCCGCGCCCGGCAGGGGGATGACCCATGCACGCGAAAAGAGGTGAGCCATGCTCACCTCTCAACATCACACGCTGTCATGCCCGCAGGATCCGGCCCGGTTCAGGCAATCCCCTTGTATTCATAGTCCGCCTCTTCAATCGCCGTTTTCATCATTTCCTCATCAAGAGGGCCGGCATGTCTGACCACCACCCTGCCGGTGGTATAATCCGGAGCAGCCTCCGCGATGCCCTCAATCCCTTCCAGCGCTTTTTTCACATGACGCTCGCAGTTTTCGCACATCATTCCCCCGACATTGATCGTCGTACTCTGCAATGCCGGGCATTGTCCGCTGCACTTTTCCGTCTGTTCCGGTGCCTTTTGCCCGCAGACATCCGGCATTTTGTCCTGTCCAATACTTCCCGTGACCGGACCGTCTGCCGGAGCCGCCGGCTTGCGCATCTTCCGGTCTCCGGAGGGATCATGAACATGAAAGAGATTGAGTCTCAGCGCATTCATGCACACCGTAAACGAGGACAGGGCCATCGCTGCGGCCCCCCACATCGGGTGCATTTTGATGCCGGGATACAGTCCGGCAGCCATGGGAATCAGCAGCGCATTATACGCAAATGCCCAGAAAAGGTTCTCATGAATACGCCGGAGCGTCGCCCTTGAGAGGCGTATCGCCCCCGGCACATCCGTCAGCCTGGATTCAATCAGGACGATGTCTGCCGCATCAATGGCCACATCCGCTCCCGCGCCAATGGCAATTCCCACATCCGCCCGCGTGAGCGCAGGCGCATCATTGATTCCATCCCCTACCATGGCAACCCGGCCCCGGGTCTGCAGTTCCCGGATAACCGCCTCTTTGCCCTCAGGCAGCACGCCGGCGATCACCTGATCCACACCGGCCTGTGCGCCGATGGCCTTTGCGGTGCGTTCGTTGTCGCCGGTCAGCATGACAACCTCAATGCCCTGTCCCTGCAGTTCCCGGACCGCACGGGCGGAATCCGGCTTAATCACATCCGCTACCGCAATAATGCCCAGCAATTTTCCTTCCCGGGCAAAAAACAGCGGCGTTTTCCCCAGGCCTGCCAGGGCATCTGCCTTTTCTTTCAGGTTCGGGTCAGGTGCCGCAATGCCGGCAATGTATTTGCCCGACCCGCCATGCAGGCGCTGTCCATTGAGCCGGCCCTCAAGCCCGTTGCCGGCCAATGCCGCAAAATCCGTTACCTCATGCCGGGGCAGCCCCTTTTCATCCCCCATGTCGACAATCGCCCTGGCCAGCGGATGTTCCGACTTCCGCTCAAGCGCATAGGCTGCCTCCAGCAGCTCCTCCTGGCCAACGCCCGCCGCCGGGATAATATCCGTCACCATCGGCTTCCCTGCCGTGATCGTCCCGGTCTTATCCAGCGCAACAATCTGGACACGGCCGGTGTTTTCCAGTGCCTCCGAGGTTTTAAACAGAATCCCGTTCCGGGCACCCATTCCGTTTCCGACCATGATGGCCACCGGCGTCGCCAGACCCAGTGCGCAGGGACAGGACACGACCAGCACCGCAATCGCCCGCTCCAGCGCAAACGTCACCGTCTGACCGGCCATGAGCCAGGCAACAAACACCACCGCGGCAATCCCCATGACGGCGGGGACAAAAACAGCCGAAACCTTATCCGCTATCCGGGCGATGGGGGCCTTGGTGGCAGCCGCATCCGAAACCATCTGAATGATCTGTGCAAAGGTGGTATCCTCTCCGACCCGCGTGGCGCGTGCCCGGATAAAGCCGGACTGGTTCATCGTCGCAGCCGATACCGCGTCATTTACCCCTTTGTCCACGGGAATGGACTCACCGGTCAGTGCCGATTCATCCACCGCCGTCCCGCCGTCGATAATGACGCCGTCCACGGGAATCGATTCCCCGGGTTTGACCACAAAGATATCCCCCGGCTGCACCTCATCTATTCCGACCTCCACCGTCTGCCCGTCCCGCTCGATGACCGCCGTTTTCGGCGCCATCCGGAGCAGGTTCTTGAGTGCATCCGTGGTCCGTCCCTTGGACATGGCCTCAAGCGTTTTGCCCACCGTAATGAGGGCGGGAATCATCGCCGCCGTCTCAAAATAAAGCTGCTCATGATAGATGCCCATCAGGTCCATATTGGGGGTGCCGTTTGTCACCATGACCGTCATCTGATAAAACACATATAATGACCAGCCAAAGGAGACGGAAGAGCCAAGGGCCACCAGCGCATCCATATTGGGCGACAGATGTATCAGGCCGCGGAAACCGGAGATAAAAAAGTCCCGGTTGATCCCCATTACGATGAGCGCAATGATCATCTGCGTCAGCGCAAGCCCCAAATGATTGTGTGCCAAAAAGGCAGGCACCGGCAGTCCCAGCATGTGATGCCCCATGGTCAGGTACATCAGGACCAGCAGCCACACAACTGACTGGATCAGGCGTTTTTTCAGTCTTGGCGTCTCCCGGTCCCTGAGCGCCTCCTCCTCAGCAGCAAGTTTCGCGCTGACGGATCCGCCTGCTTTTTTCGCCGTCTCCGTCCCTTTGATCTGTGCCCCGTATCCGGCCTTTTCAACGGCTGCAATCACCTGAGCAGCAGGGACATCCCCGCTGACGGCCATTGAATTCGTGAGCAGCGATACGGTCACCGATTCTACGCCTTTAAGGTTTGATACTGCCTTTTCCACATGTGCCTGACACGCCGCACAGGTCATTCCCGTTACAATATATTGCTGCGACATTCCCTCTACTTCCTGTTTCTGTCTGTTTTCCTGTTCCCTCGTCTCATACAAAGCGCTGCGCCGACATTATCGATTTCCGTATACAGACCGCCTTTTTACAGCCGCCAGTAGGCAAATCCATGCTTTTTCAGTTCCTGTATCGGATAGAGCCCCTTCACATCGATCAGCACTTTCTCCGCCATCGGGCCGGGCCGGTACATGTCCGCAATCTCATCCAGTGTTATGTTCCGGAAGCAGTCATGCGCAACAGCCGTAATCACACAGTCTGCATTCTTTGCCTCCTCAAGCGTCTGCAGATGCACGCCATATTCGCGCATGGCATCCTCCGGCGACACATGGGGATCGATCACTACCGGATCAATGCCGTACTCACGCAGACGGCGGATAATGTCCTCCACCTTGCTGTTCCGGATATCCGGACAGTTCTCCTTGAAGGTCAGGCCGAGGATAATCACTTTCGCCTCTCTGACTGTTTTCCCTGCCAGAATCATCTGCTTGATGGCCGCATCCGCCACAAACTGTCCCATTCCGTCGTTCACTTTGCGTCCGGACAGGATAATCTGACTGTGATACCCCAGTTTCTCCGCCTCATACGTGAAATAATACGGATCCACACCGATGCAGTGACCGCCCACCAGACCCGGACGGAATCCCAGTGCATTCCACTTGGTGTTCATCCCGTCCACGACCTCGTTGGTATCGATTCCCAGCCGGTCAAATACCATGGCCAGTTCATTCATGAACGCGATATTGATGTCCCTCTGGCTGTTCTCAACAACCTTAATGGCCTCCGCTGTCTTGATGCTGGACACCGGAACCGTTCCGGCCTCAATCACCAGATCATACACTTTGCGGATTTCCTCAAGGGATTCCTCATCCATTCCGGAGACAATTTTGCGGATATTTTCAAGCCGGTGTACCTTGTCCCCCGGATTGATCCTCTCCGGGCTGTATCCGACCTTAAAATCTTTTCCGCAAACCAGTCCCGACTCCCGCTCAATAACCGGCACGCACAGGTCCTCCGTGACACCGGGATACACGGTCGACTCAAATACCACGATCGCTCCCCTGCGGATGTGCCTCCCGACCGTTACGCAGGCGCTGAGCACCGGATCCAGATTCGGCGTCTTGTCCTGATTCACGGGCGTCGGAACCGCCACAATAAAGAACATGGCATGATCCAGATCCTTTTCATCCGAGGTAAAGCGGACACGGGTTCCGGATATCACCTCATCCCCCACTTCCTGTGTGGGATCTTTCCCCTCCTGATAACACCGGATCTTCTCCCGGTTAAGGTCATATCCGATTACCTTTACTTTTCTGGCAAATGCCACAGCAATGGGCATTCCCACATAACCCAGGCCGACCAGGGCAAGCTGTTCCTCACCGCTGAGCAATTTTTCATATAATGACATATTTGCCTTCCTATTAATGACAGCGCAGGAGAACTCATTCCCTGCGCTGCGTGATTTTACCAGGTTTTCGTTTCTTCGTTTCCCTCAGGAAGCAGTTCTTTCGGAACACTGGGCATTTCAATCTGGCGCATGGCGCTGACCGACTCATCGATCTCGCGCTCCAGCTGCGAGAACTGATCTGCCACGCTGACACGGAACTGCATGGTATTGTAATAGGTGGCACGGGCAGCCGCCATAATGCGGGAGCGGATCTCCTCCGTCTCCTTCAGGATCTTCTGCTGACGCTCGTTTGCATCCGCCAGGATCCGCTTGGCCGTAACCTCCGCCTTCTCCACCGATCCATCCTCGAGGAGCCGGTCATATTCCTCAATCTTGTTCTTCTGCTGATCAATGATGGCAGAGAGACGCTGCACGCGGCGCTCCGACTGCTCCAGATGAATCTGGCTTTCCCGCAGCTGATCCTCCAGTTCCTGGTTATGCGCATCCTTCTTATGTCCCTCATTGCGAAGCCGTTCCACTTCTTCCTTGAGGGGTTCAAACGCTGACAGCCGCCGGATTTCCTTTTTCTGTTCTTCAATCTGGTTTTTCAGCTGATCAATGACATTGTTCTGACTGTCAACCAGTTCTTTCTGGGTCCGCAAAGACACCTCAAGCGCACTGACCTTTTCTGTATGCTCATTCTCCGCCGCTTCCATGCGCTCCTGTGCATCTTTTTCCACCGCCGCAATCCGGTCTGCGGCTTCCTGGCGGGCCGCTTCTGCGCACTCCTCCGCATTTTTCTCCGCTGCCGCAATCCGGTCTGCCGCGTCCTGGCGGGCTGCGTCTGCGCACTCCTCCGCATTTTTCTCCGCTGCGGCAATCCGGTCTGCCGCTTCCTGACGGGCCGCTTCTGCGCCGTTCTCCGCTGCGGCAATCCGGTCAGCCGCGTCTTTTTCGATCGCGGCAACACGATCCTCCGCGTCTTTTTCAATTGCCGCCAGCTGGTCTGCATGCGTCTTTTCTGCATCACTGATCTGCTCAGTATATGCGCGTTCCAGTTCTTCCGTCCGGCTGACCGCCGCCGCCAGCTGCTCATTGTATTCCTTTTCCAGCCGTTCCTTCAGTTCAGTCTTTGACTGTTCCAGCGTATTCCGCTCCTCACCGAAGGTCTTCCGCAGCGCGGCCAGTTCCTCTGTCTTTTTCTTCTCCTGTGCAGCCAGCCGGTCCTCAAGCTCTTTCTTTCCGGCTTTGATTTTCTGCACATTGGCCTCATCCGATGCTTTCAGGTCTTTGACCTGCGTCTCAAGCGTGCTCTTCTCGCGCAGCGTCTTGTCCAGCTTTTCCTGTACGGCCTTTGCCTTCTGCTTCAGATCCTCATTGACGGTTTCCAGTTCCTCAATGCGTTCCTCTTTTTCGTTAATCAGCGTCTCCTGATCCAGGCGAACGGTTTCCCCCTGGCTGATCCGGTCGTTCAGAAAATCCTTTTCTTCCTGAGCCGCCTTCACTTTCTTTTCCAGGTCCTCAATTTCCGAGCTCATAATGCTCAGCTGATTATCTACATCCTGCTTGATGTAATGCTTTCCAAAAAAAGCCTTACGAAGTGAGTACTCGTTCATTGACATATTCTGCCTCCTATTATTTTGTCACGGAACCTCCGAAGGCCCCGGATCCTTCTCCATTAACCGCTGCAGCCGGCTGATATCCGCCTCGACTGTCTCTGTTTTCCCTCCGGTCATTGCATAAGCCAGATTGACTCTGCCTGCCAGAAACGGTTCACAGTACGAAGGCAACAGCTGCTCCCTGTATTCCAGCTCCACTCTGAGAAACACATCCTCCGTCAGCAGAGAGGCACTCCGGGCATCTCCACATAGACTGCGTGCATATGTTTCCACCAGTTTCCTGAATTTATCCCGAAACAACTGTCGCTTTTCCGGAGTCGACAGATTCCGGTTCATGTCCATTGTCATTCGGGTTTCTCCTTTTTTAGGCCGCAGCCTGGTCATTCAGCATTGCTTCTTCTCCGGAGCCACATTCGGCAAACCGGCGCTGCACGTCGGGCCAAACATTCCCATGTTAAATAATCATGACGGGTCAGGTTTTAAGGCACATCGCAAGTATAGCAGAAATCCGGCCTGTAATCAATGAAATCTTCATTGATGTCCTGTCCCCTGATGCCCAGTTCAGCACCATCTGTCCGGCGTCCCGCAAAACAGGAACAAGGCTGCCCTGTACGGTCAGCCTTGCTCTGTATTCAGCTAAAGGAATTACTCATCTGCGCTGCGTCTGCGCCGGCGCGGTGCATTGTCCGCCGCATTAGCCGTATTCGCTGTCGCTCCCGCCGCCGGTTTTACCGGTTCTGCGGGGGCCGGCGAGGCTTTGGGCGGAACAGGCGGTGTCGGCGGTACCGGTGCAACCGGCTTCACCGGCGCCTGCCCCGGTTCTTTGCGTGCGTACGGATTGTCGCCCTGTCTCTGATAGGGGTTTCCCGTCTTTACCGGTTCCGGACGCGTCGTTTCTGCGGCGCTGTCCGGCCCCCCATCCTTATCCATCCGCTTCTTCATGTAGTCGGGCACTTCCTTCGGTCCGCTCCCTGATGTATTCCCCACGACATCGCCGCTGGACACATAGGGTCTGCGCAGTGCCGTACCGGGAACCGCTGCATTTTGTTGTCTGGTTCTCTGCAGCTGCTGTTCTCTCAGTGCCTTTTCGCCGCGGTCATCCTCATCCTCCTCATTATCCAGTTCTTCCTCAGACCGCTTGCGCCAGATATAGTATCCATACGCACCAGCGGCACAGAGCAGCGCCAGGACAACCAGGACAATGGGAATGATGTTATTGTTTTTCTCCTCAACGACCTCCGGTCCCGCGCTCGGCTGAACCGTGGCATTGGGCGCCGGCGACGCGGATGCTCCGGGGGCTGCCGTCGCGGCCGCGCCTGCGCCCGTATCATACGTCATCGCATAGCGGGCATAGGCCGTACCGGAACTCACCTCAAAGGTCAGCGGTCCGGTCATGGGCAACTGGATATCCATGGCAAACGCGCCCTTGGCATCCGATACCGCATTGCCGACGACCTTGCGGACGCCGTTGCCCTCTGCCACCGCTTCCCGGATCAGCACGGTCCGGATCAGGCTGCCGTTCTGCGTGCCGGCCGATTCATAAATGGCTGTCGCCGTCACCGTTGTATAGGCATTGGTGACACCGTAGATGGTAAATCTGCCATCCTTGCTGACGGCCGGAACATTATTGACCTTCATATTTCCCTGGGTGCTGATCAGGGACGCAGGGACTGCCGGGGGCACCGGCGTCGGCGTTGTTCCCGAGGCCGCCGATGTGGTCGCGGCGGGAAGTGCCGCGCCGGTCGCGGCGGGAATCGCTGTCCCGGCTGCCGTGCTGACTGAACCGGTGGCGGTCCAGCTGTTGTCTACCGGCAGCAGATCCTGCAGCGGGGTTCCCTTAATGGTATACGAAACATTATTGCCGGTCGAACTGCTGCTGCTGCCTGAACCGGTGGTGGTCGATGTATTGCTCCTTGCCGTATTCCGCTGCTCCGCCAGATATTCCTGCAGGGCCGCGATGGTCAGCATCTGGGCCATGTCACTGCGGACATAGCCGTCTTTCCCGTTGTAATTCACCTGATACCAGGTATAGGTTCCATCCGACTGGGTTCCGGTTACCAGAAGCAGCGTATTGACCGGAATACGGCCAAGACTGGTTCCGCTTGAGGACGGGGTCAGCCGGAGATTAACCGAATCCTTGACCAGTTTGGCATAAGCGCTGGTCGCATCCAGGCTGTACGGTTCTGGTGTCGACTGGGGCATCGCCGTCGGGGTGGCCATCGCCGTCTGCAGGCTGGCCAGATAATCCGCCGTTTCCTGCTGTCCCATCACGCGAACCAGATCCGCCCGGATATATCCCCACTGACCGTTGTACTGTGAGAGATACCAGGTCATGCCGTCCTGTGCATACACACTCTGGAACAGATGAACAACCTTATCCCCGTCCAGGATATCCTGCAGGTACGCATTGTTATCCGGATTGCCGCGCAGCGGTGTTCCGTTGCTCACAATCCGTGCATACGCGTTCAGGTCCATGGGCGCCGGCGTCCGCGTGGGAACGACGGTGGGTGTCGGTGTCGGCGTCATTGTCGGCGACGCACTGGGCGTCGGCGTGGGGGTGGGCGTCATCGTCGGCGTGGGGGTCGGGGTAACGCCCGCCGTCGGGGTAGGCGTCATTGTCGGCACTGCCGTCGGGGTGGGCGTGGGCGTCGGCGCTGCCGTCGGCGACGGGCTCGGCGTCACATTCGGTGTCGGCGTTGCCTCGGGTGTCGGCGACGGTGTCGTTGTTCTCACCGGTGCCACCTCAGGATCTGCCAGACTTGCCACATACATGGCTTCCTCGTTTGTGGCCATCAGGCGGACAAACTTGGCTTTCATGTATCCCTCAGCACCGGATTCCGCGCGCACATGACACCATTTGTCCCCGTCGGTCCCCGTTACCTGTTCCATGACCCAGATAATGGTGCCCTTCTGGAGTTTGGTGACCACGCTGCCGCTTGTCCCCGGCGTCTTGCGCACATTCACCTGTGCATCCGTGTTATATCCGTAATGGTATATTTCCCCGTCTGTCAGGAGCTGTTCCTCGCCCGGATCCGGTGTCGGTGAGGGCGTGGGTTCCGGCGTCGGTGTCGGTTCCGGTGTAGCGGTAGGCACTGTCGTCGGCGTCGCCACCGGCGGAACTGTCGTTACCTCCGGCACGACAATCGCTGCCCTGGCGGCTTCCTCCGTTGTTTCCTCAATGGCGGAGGCTTCCATATACCCCGATGCACCTGTATTGAGATCTGTCACCAGACTCCACAGGCGGCCGGCGTCATCATAGGCCTCCCCGTCAATCCGGACCGGTGTTGCATGCGTGATAATGGGAACGGTTCCAACCTGCGGAATCGGGGCATTCGGTGCCTCGCGCAGCACGATGGAGATTCCGCCGCTCTGTTCAAGGGTAAAGCCCCACTTGGGGAACTGTCCCTGATTCTGCGTGCCGGTTTCCTGCGGACTGTTCGACGGCGATTCTTTCGGTGTATCCGGCGAGGATGTCACAGCATTCTCCGGTGCAGGCGGCTGTGTATTGGTCTGCTCCGGCGGAGTGGTTCTCAGCTTTGCCAGCAGCGGCTCCGCTTCGTTATTGGTGAGCAGGGTCAGCAGGAAATCCCGCATATATCCGTGCGTTCCCTCCGGCAGCACCGCCACCTCATACCACTGTGCCCCATTGCTGTCCTGCATCTGATTCAGGATCTGAACCAGAACACCGTTCGCATAGGTCCCGATCACCTTGCCGTTGTTGATTTCATCCCGGAGATTGTTCTCATTATTTCCCCGTTTGTTGTCCGTCACGGCATAGCCGGAGAACATGGTTCCGGTGTCATCCGGATTCTGTCTCTGTGCATCTGCCGCGGCCTTTTCCGTCTGGATTTCCCCTATTCTGGCAGCGGCCTCCGCCTCACTCACGGGCTGAACCTCTGCACTGTTCACAAATCCCTGAAGGTCACTGGTGACGGAATGGACGCTGTACCAGAGTCCTCCCTGGCCATCCTGCGCGTAACCGATCCCCACCAGTACATCCGACAGGCCGGTGGAACCAGTCTGATTTCCGCCCGGCTCCTGCCGCAGTGCGACATTTTCCGCCTGGGGAACCATATACTGAGGAACCGTTATCGTCGTTTCCTGCGGCTGTTCATTGGTCTGCGGCTGTTCATTGGGCTGTGCCTTTTCAGCCTGAATCGCCTGCACCCGGCCAGCGGCCTCCGCCTCATTCAGTTCCTTGACTTCATCCGAGCTTACAAAGCCATGAACGCCCGTTGCCGCGGACTGCACCTCAAACCAGACATGGTCATCTGAATCCCGCGCATAATTGATTCCGGCAAGCACATCTGAGGTATCGGTATATCCTGCCGTCTCTCCATTCGGACTTTGCAGAATTCCGACAAACTCAACCGTGGGAACCAGATATTTAGGCACCGTCACCGCAGGCGGCTGTGTATTGGTCTGCTCCGGTGTCTGTGCATTGGCTTTGGCCGTCTGAATGGCCTGAACCCGGGCATAGGCTTCCGCCTCTTCCAGCGGCTCCACCGCATCTGATCTGACGAAGCCCTCCGTCTGCGTTGCCGCAGACTTCACCATAAACCAGACATTGCCCTGAGAATCCAGCGCATAATCCATTCCGCCAAGCACATCCGACGGATCGGCCGTTCCAAGTACCTCTCCCTCCGGGATCTGCCGGATTTCCACAGCATCACCGCGGGGCGCCATATAGGCGGGCACCGTCACCGCAGGCGGCTGTGTATTGGTCTGCTCCGGTGTCTGTGCATTGGATTTGGCCATCTGAATGGCCTCTATCTGAGCCAGGGCCTCCTCATCAGCCAGTGCCGCAACCGATTCGCTGCTCACATAGCCTTCGACGTCGGTTGCCGTGGACAGCACCTTATACCAGACATTCCCCTGGGAATCCAGCCCATGGCCGCCTCCGGCAAGCACATCCGACGGATCGACCGTTCCCAGCACCTCGCCGTCCGGACTCTGCCGGATCTCAACACCCTCACCGATGGGCGCCATAAAGGTGGGCACCGTAACGGCCTGTGTATTGGGCTGTTCCTGCTGCTGATTGGCCTGTGCGATTGCCTCCTGTATCGCCTGCATCCGGCCAGTGGCATTCGCCTCATCCAGTTCCCTGACCGTCTCACTGTTCACATAGCCCTGAATGCCCGTTGCCGCGGACTGTACATTAAACCAGACACCGCCCTGAGAATCCAGCTCATAGCCGTATCCGGTAAGCACGTCTGATGCGCTGACCGTTCCGGCTGCCTCTCCGTCCGGGCTCTGACGGATCTCAACACCATCCCAGGCGGGCTCCATATAGGCGGGCACCGTAATGTTCTGCGGCTGATTGGCCTGTGCAATTGCCTCCTGTATCGCCTGAATCCGGCCAGTGGCATTCTCCTCATCCAGTTCCCTGACCGTCTCACTGTTCACATAGCCCTGAATGCCCGTTGCCGCGGACTGGACATTAAACCAGACCCCGCCGCCGGCATCCAGCTCATAGCTGTATCCGGTAAGTACGTCTGATGTATTGACCCTTCCGGCCACATCTCCGTTCGGATTCCAACGGATCTCAACACCATCCCAGGCGGGCTCCATATAGGCGGGCACCGTGATTTCCGGCGGCTGTACATCATTCTGTTCCGGCGGCTGATTGTCCTGAGCCTGGGCATCCTGCAATGCCTGCATCCGGTCATTGGCATTCGCCTCATCCAGCGCCGAAACCGCCTCACTGCTCACATAGCCCTGAGTGCCCGTTGCCGCGGACTGGACATTAAACCAGACCCCGCCGCCGGCATCCAGTTCATAGCTGTATCCGGTAAGCACGTCTGATGCATTGACCGTTCCGACCACATCCCCGTTCGGGCTCTGCCGGATCTCAACACCATCATAGTTGGGGGCCATGAACTGAGGCACCGTGATTTCCGGCGGCACCTCTTCCGGCTCCTGGGGCGGATCCGCTGGTTCCGTATATTCCTGCACCGTGAAGCCCAGCTGCTGCATCACGCCATCCAGCTCTGTCTGATCTGCCGGCGCATCCTGATAACTTGACAGGACCGGGAACCGAAGCATCTCGTTCGTCGAATCCACAACGTCGCTTCTGTGCACCGTCTCCCCTTCAAACAGCGTGGCCATCCCTGCATCCGCAGCGATCGGCACATCCGGCAGCTGTTCGCCCGTATCCGGGCGATATGCACGGATCACGCTGTTTCCGCTTTGCAGTGCCTGCACTTTCTGTTCATCCATCCCAAAGAGATTGAACCAGTATCCGGTCTCTCCTCCGGAGGTGGTTACCGGAATCAGATCAATGGTTCCATACTCGGTTCCCTCTGCATCCCTCAGCACGATCTGCGCATTGAAGGATTCTGCGCTGCCGGCAAAAGCCAGCAGCACAAACAGAAGAAAAACACAGAGTATCTCTCGAAATCCGGTCTTACTCACTAGCTTGTTCCTCCTTTATATAGCCTCTATTCGGTGTGATAAGAGGATATTCATCTTCCGGCAGTATCCAGATCTGCCTTCCTGTACTCCTCTATCAGGCACTCGTGAGATTTTGTGTCCTCATGATAGTTAATCCCTACCAGAACGATCCTTCCCCCGTAATTTGTCAGAATCTTCGGATAGTTCCTGCCTTTGATCTGCTTTATGGCTCCCTCAGCCTCTTTGTTCCACTTCAGCTCCACGATCATAGCGGGAAGGGTCGATCTGCGTTTTGGCAAAAATACGATATCGGCTATCCCGTGACCACTCGGCAGTTCTTCCAGCTTGGCATATTGATCCACGCAGGAGAGATAGGCCATTTTCACCACATACCGCAGGCGTTGTTCATTGCTGTAATAGGTCAGCGCATATTCGGAATCATGGACCTCCGCGATGGCCTTTGCAACTGCATCATTCTTTCCTTCCAGCGTGTCTTTCAAAAGCTGGTCGGATTTCTTCACCAACTCGATCAGGCTTTTGTGCTTCGACCTGCGGAGGATCTTATCAAATTCAGATCTGACTTCCTCATTCGGTATCCTGACAAGTCCAGCAACCGTCTCATCATCATAGGAATCCGGTTTCTCTTCATAGGTCAGATAACCCAGATGCGTCAGCAGGGTGAGTACATCATCCCTGCAGGTAAACGTCTCTGTGTCATTCTGGAAAGTGCCTGTATCGATCACAACGCTTTCCCCGGCGATCAGCCTTGCAATCGTATCCTGGAGATCATCCTGATCCATATCAATATAGGTCATCAGCGTATCCGCGGCGGAAGTCTCTTTCCAGTATGATCTGAATTTTCCCGTGCTTGCTGCGTACATAACGGAATACGGATTATAGACAGAGGTTATCTTTCCGACTGTATATCCGTCATACCAGCGTTTCATCTCATCAAACGGCTGAGTTGAGATTTCACAAATCTTTTTTACCTCCTCTTCCGTGAATCCGACAAACTCGGCATACTCTCCCGGGTTAAGAACAGAGTACTCAATAAAATCAGAGATTGCCGACTGCGAACCATCCTTTTTTATTGGCAATATTCCCGTCATGTAAGCAGCAGCCACTGCTTCCGATGTAAAATTGTTATTCTTAAACCAGCCTCTTAACAGATTCAGATAACTCTCCTGAGTTTCCTCATCTTTTTGGGCTTCTCTGATGATTGAATCCCACTCGTCAATAACAAATATGATCTTTGTTCCGGTTTTTCGCACAAGTTCAATCAGACATTCATTCAGATCGGTTATCTCATTGAACTCCGGAAACACCCTATGAATTTCTTTCAGAAGAGCGGCGTCAATCTTCTCCGGTATTTCCCCTAGCGAAGTTCTTTTCATCTTCGCATTTGATATAAATCCGGTAATATCAAGGCTTATCACATGATACTTATTCATGTGCTGTCTGTATGATTCATCCTCAGAAATACAGCACCCATCGAACAGTTCCTGTGAATCACAGGTCTTATCATAATAGGCGCACAGCATCTGTGCCGCATAGGATTTTCCAAATCTTCGGGGTCTGCTGATACAGGTCAGTTTTTGCTTCGTTCCAATGGTCGAATTAATCAGCCGAATCAACCCGGTTTTATCCACATAGTGTGAGTTCAGTATTTCAGCAAATCCACTGTTTCCCGGATTCAGATAGGTTCCCATAGGACAGATCTCCTTTCTGTTGGAAATACCCAAACTGTTTTTCCGTTTACCGTGTCCTTTGCCAGGAACAATCCAAAAGCAGACCACCGTATTATGTCTCACTTTGTGATTTGAACGTGTTAATTGGGCCTCTGTTCCGGCAATGACAAAATTCCTGCGGCCACTTGCCATAACCTCCCACATTCAGATTTGGCCGTTACCTTGAACAGAAAGACAGAAATCCCGGACATTTTAAAACGCTGCCGGACCTCTGTCAACTATACTCAAACAATTAACGAAACATCTCTTTCGAATTATCCCGTTTCCCGCATTTTCCCACCGCAGGACAGGGCATGATCAAATTTATCTCTATGCATTTTTCCTCAAAAAAGCTATAATGAAAAAAATCTGCAAAAGATGCTGTCCCCTGCCGCGAAGCGGCAGATTATCCGATCCAGGCCGCCGCATAAGTGGCCAAATGGCCACCACTGAAAAACAGAAAGGAGATTTGACAGAATCACCCGCTCTGTCATCCACCAGTTATGAACGATACTGAACTCCGTGAAGTCCCGTTTGCCTCTGAGGACATCTATAAAGGCGTCATCATCCACGCCGAGCGCTGGCAGGTCCGCTGCCCGAACGGCATGAATGCCGTCCGTGAAATCATTCTGCATAACGGCGCTGCCGCCGTCGTTCCTCTTTTTGAGGACGGCACGGTCATGCTGGTCCGCCAGCACCGCGTCGCCATTGATGAAATTACCCTGGAGGTTCCCGCCGGGAAACTGGATGCAAAGGATGAACCGCCGCTGCACTGTGCCATCCGTGAGCTCAAAGAGGAAACCGGTCTCACCGCCTCCGACATGCTCCTGCTGACCGGCATCCATACCACCCCCGGTTTCTGTACCGAGCGTATCTTTATTTATCTGGCCCGCGGGCTCAGTGAAGGAGAAACCCATCCGGATCCGGACGAATTCCTCAATCTCGTCCGGATTCCCCTCAGCGAAGCACTGGCGAAAATCGACAGCGGGGAAATCACGGATTCCAAGACCATCTGTGCCCTGCTCCTGACAGACCGTACCCTCCGGCTGGAGGGTCAGGCAAAGTGACCGGAAAGCTCCTTCCCCTCGCCAGCTGGCAGATGCCCTGCACCGGCCGTCATTCCGACCTGCCTCTGCCCGGCATGGAGGATCTGCTGTCCTTCTCCTCTCTCTGGGAAGGGGATGAGGCGGAACCCTCTCCGGCTTTACAGGACCCGCCGGAAAACCAGACTTTTTCCATTCCCGCCCTCCTGCCAAAGGAACCCGCAGCAGATGTGGTCCTTACCTGTTCCCTGCCGCTTTTTGTACCCGGTGAACACGTCTTCCTGACCATCCCGCCCCTGATGGGGCGGGGCCATTTGTCCCTGAACGGGCAGCCCTTTCATTCATTCTGCTCATTCCCTGAAAGCGGCGCTCAGGAGCCGATGGCCTGCCAGAAAGAGGAGGAACTGACCGACCTGCTGACAGGGGACCGGCACAATACCCTTGAGCTGCACTTTGAGCCGTTCCGGCCGGCCGGGGTCTGTGACCTCTTTGTTCTGCGTACGGTACAGGGCGCCAGGATTCAGCTGACCGCTGCCGAACGGAGCCGGGGGGAAATCACCTGTACCTGCCTTGTCACGGCCTACCGCCCCGGCACATTTCGGCTCCGCCTTTCGGCGCTGAATGATGCCGGATGCGTGCCGGATGAAACCGTTTCTTTCCCGGAGCCGGGTTCCCGGTCTTTATCCTTTGCGCTGCCCCTGAAACGAAATGAAACGGTATATTATCGGTTTCAGCTCATGGATGGAACCGATGTGGCGGACAGCTTTACCATCCCGGCCGGCCATGGTCCCCGCCGGTGTGATTTTGCCCTCCCCATCCCGGCGGCGGATGCCGTTCTGTATCCGCCGGACCTCACCCGGCTGCTGGAGCGAATCGGGAAACCGCCCCTCTATTCCGCCCTTCCGCTCTCCCGCGGCTGCGTGGAAGCGCTCACCGCAGCAGGCATCGCACTGATTCTGCCGCCGGATGCCCCCGGCCTTCCGCCTGAATACAGGGTTCACCCCAGTATCCGTCTGGATTCCTCCCCTGCCCTGCTTTGTTCCGGTGCTGCCTCCGCCTGGCAGCTGTGCGGCCTTTTGCTCAGCCCGCGGCCGGTTCCCCCGGGGCAGTCCGTCCCGGAACTGCTGGAGGCGATTTTCGGCCGGAAAGCCCTTGACCAGGCCTCAGGCCTGCCGGCTCATCTGGCCCGGCTGCATCTCCTCCATATCCGTCTGCACGCCGAACTGGTCCGCCAGGGTCTTGGCTCAGGCGCACTGTGTGCTGTTGCCGAATGGGATGATCCCGCCGTTACTGACATCCTAGCCGGTGTATTCCGTCCCGGCCACCTCAGTCTCGCCCCTCTCCGGTGTGCCTGCTTCACCGCTTCGGATCTGACCTTTTCCGTTCGCGTCTATTTGCCGGAAGACGGTGCAATGGACGGCGAAGCCGCCCTCAGCCTGACCCGCATGGATGATGATCCGTCATCCCTTTACGAGGAAACCCTGACTGTCACCTCTCTGATTTCCGAAAACAGACTCATCCATGTTTCCCTGCCGGACCGGCCCTGTTTATGCCGCCTTTCCGGCCGTCTCACCCTGAACGGGACCGTCATTGATACCGTTTCCGTTCCCGTCTTTGTGGGTCGGGATGCCCCGCTTGAACAGGTTCTGCTGCATCCCATGTCCGATGCCGTTCTCTTTTATGAGCAGTGACCCGGTCTTTTGGCACCGCTGTTTTTCGGTGCTCCTATTCGGCAGCCTGTCCCTGTGGCAGCAGGCCCACTCCATCTGGAGAACAGAGCCGTGTCCAAAACCAATTTCAGCAGGAACAAGCGCCCTGACACCTCAGGGCGCTTGTTTATTATCCGTCTTTGTCGCTATTTTCGCCGTCTCAGAATCAGAACAACCAATCCGATCACAGCGACAATTCCTATGCCGGCATACAGCCATACATTCCACTGATCTCCGGTCTGCGGAAGGCTCACCTCCGCCGGTTTCTCCCTTTCCACCCAGCGGGCGTAAAGATTCATCGGCGCATTCACCACAGTGTCCGGGAAGGCTTTTTCCCCGCCTTCCGGCGCTGTATACCATCCGTCCAGAATATAGCCTTCCTTTTCCCGATCTGGGAAAGGCCCGATGACCGTCCCTTTATCGACCCAGCGTTTTTCAATCTGAACCCTGTCATCATAAAAAGCAACTATGATCTTCCAGCGGGCCACAAGTTTTGTTGGAGTGGAAAAACCGTCTTCCGGGCCGACTTTATCCCCGCTTTCCGTATACCAGCCATCAAAGATGTATCCTTCCTTTTCCAGGATTGGCAGAGGCCCGATGGGCGCTCCCTTATGGACCGTGCGGCTGTCGATCTGAGCCCCGCCATCATAAAAAGCAATGATGATGTCCCAGCGGGCGTAAAGATTCATCGGCGCATTCGCCACGGTGTCCGGGCCGACCTTTACACCGCCTTCCGGATCTGTATACCAGCCGTCCAGAATATATCCTTCCTTTTCCCGAACGGGGAAAGGCCCGATGACCGTCCCTTTATCGACCCAGCGTTTTTCAATCTGAACCCTGTCATCATAAAAAGCAACTATGATCTTCCAGCGGGCCACAAGTTTTGTTGAAGTGAAAAATACGTCTTGCGGGCCGACCTTTTTCCCGTTTTCCGTATACCAGCCGTTGAAAATATACCCTTCCTTTTCCGGGATCGGAAGAGACCCGATGGGTGATCCACTGTGAATCGTCTTGTTTGTGACAGTGAATGAATCATCAAAGGTGACCGTGATCGGATCCGATGTCCAGATCGTCTGGGTGACATTAATACCGTCCAAAGGGGCATACCCCGTGCCAGGTCTGATCACATACAACGTATTGTCGGTTTTTTTTACTCCAGCCACATCATTCTGAGTTACGATCTGAGTGAACATAATCACGGCTGTTTCACCCGGATTGATGCGCTCTATTTTCCAGAGATGGACCGTACGATTGCCCTCAAATGCGTCCCCTCCGACTAAATCAAGTATAATAGATTCTTCCATACCATCCACGATTTGTGTGATGTTATTCCTGCCAACATTCTCGTATAAAGTTGTATTTCTCCCTGTTACATTCCCGAGGACTTCTTCAAAATCCTGATCGATCGCCTGATAAGAGCCGGTGTTATTGATAAACGTATTCTCGTTAACGGTTACATATCCATCCTCGATATAGACAGCACCGCCAGTCCATGTATTGTTGATAGACTGAGTATTATAGACAGCACCGCCAGTCGATGTATTGTTGATAAACGT
>DGWH01000149.1:0-3672 GCA_002395225.1 Christensenella sp. UBA4263 | reverse complement strand
ACTTTCAGTCGATGTATTGTTGATATACTTAGTATTATAGGCAGCACTTTCAGTCGATGTATTGTTGATAAACGTAGTATTATAGGCAGCACTGTCAATCGATGTATTGTTGATAAACTGAATATTATAGATAGCACCGCCAGTCGGTTCATTGGTATTGTTGATGAACCGAGTATTATTCACAACTAGAGGCGTTTTAATAACTTGCAGCGCACCGCCTCCCACATCCGTCGTACTTCCAAACACAGCCGTCACATTTTCAAAAACCTTTGATCCATTATTATGCAGAAGAAATCCTGATGAAACGTTTCCGCCATATTCTGCATAGCTGGCATTCTGGAGGCAATATATCTTCATGTCCATATCATCAGGCAAAGATGATGCCAGGGCCACATCTGACATCGTAAACGTCATGCACCAGGTCATGATATAGAAAGCCAGCCAAAGTCTCGTCAGTCTGACCAGGGTTCGTCTTTTTATCATCCGCTTTTCTCCTCATTCTTGTCATTCGTCCGAGTTGCATTATCTGAAGCCGGGATTTACTTCTCCTGCCCGATACCGTTTTGCATTGTCCATGCATCATCCAGTCAGGGAAAACAGCACCGGTTTCGTTCTGTCCAGATACAGCGTGACCAAATACAGAATCCGGCATGAGCGAAGCCATCTGAGCGACAGCAGGCACCGCCCAGTTCATCTTTTATAAAAGTATAATGCATCAGTTTGTTCGATTCAATCATATTTCTGCATTTTTATCATTTCTTCCCGGGATCTTCCCGGGAAAATCTTCCTGGAAAACTGAGAAGAATGATCGGCCATTTCATTCTATCCGGTACAGCTTCGCACTGCTCTCTGTCACCTCAATGGGGGTAAAACAGGCAAGTCCCGTTCCGTCCAGGTACATCATGCGCCCAAATACCGAGTCAGCCATGAGAGAGGTCATCAGGGCACCAACGGGCACCGGTCGGTCCAGATTCAGGATAAACGTGTATTTCACAGGGTTGTTGGTTTCAGCTGGCTTTATCCGGTTATCCGCAATTTTCCCGTCCTTCAGGACAAGAACCCGTTCAACCGGGAAAGGCTGTGTCAGCCCAGGGACACCCGCCAGGCGGGTACTGGCCGTAACTCGTCCGTTTTCCTCTTTCAGCGTCAGGTCAATCGCAGTGCCGCTCACCATAAAGCGCCATCCGCCCTGCCCGGAGCCGCGATACTCAAGGCCATCCACAAGTACCGAATAACCGTTCCCATTGTACTGCTCCTCCTCCGGATAACCAAATCGTCCGAACCAGTTTGCAATGCGGGACATATCCCGGGAAAGCAGTGTTACAAGCGGAACCGATTCCTGTGGAAACAGAAGATTCGTCAGTTCATCCGCCTCCATCCGGTTAAGCCTCGCCTCCTGCAGCGCCAGACGGGCACTGTCCGCATCACCGGCAAGCAATCTTCCCATCCACTCAAGCGTTTCCCGCGTCTCACCGAAACGATTCAAAAAAGCCTCTGTCGCTGCATCTCCGGACCCGGCCAGCATGCACAGGATATTGCGGGAAAGCGTCTCATCCCCGGATGCCAGTGCCCTGGCAACCCAGAAGATCCGCTGACTGTTCTGGGAACCGCCGTCAAACAGCGTGCGCCGCCCGGCCTTCTCTTCAAAGAAATAGCCGTAATCCCACCAGGAGGCAATCACGGTCTTCTCCGGCAAATCCCGAACCTGCATCACCGAATTGTGCAGATCCCGATTGACCTGCGGGAGCGAATCCGCCGAGGAACGATATGCCCCAAACAATGCCGGAAACAGCATGAGTGTCGTAATCATCCCGGAAAAGACGGGATAGTCCATCATCCGGTGATCGCGCATCAGAGCATGCAGTGTTCCGGTCAGCATTCCCGCAAGAATGGCTACCGGGACCGCCAGCAGCATGATAAACCGCCAGCTCCGAAATGCCAGCACACTTGTCACCAGAAACCAGACAAGCAAAAGCACCGACTCAAAGGGGATTTCCTTCCTGCGCCGCATCTGCATCACCAATATCACACTCATCGCCGCCGCGCCCAGAACCGGAACAATGCTCCCCACTGCATTGATGACCCCGATATTGGATTCCGTCAGGACGCGCATCTGGAAAAAGCCGGTGAGTCCGCCTGCGACCAACGCAGGCCTACGCAGCTCCGAAACAGAAACGTACGCATTGGGAAAGAGCGAGGGGCCCCGGTTCATAAACAGTTCCCGGAAAAGCCCTGCCACCATGCCCGGGAGCTCCGGCTGCAAAGCGATCATTCCAATCCCGAGGATCACTGTCAGAACAAGCATGCCCTTTTCGCGTCCAATAGCCTCCCGCCGTCCTTCTTTGGGCGCTGTCAGCACCCGCAGCAGCATCATCAACAGCAAAGCGGCCAGAAAGATCCCGATGAACAGTGCGCTGACGCTCCATGCCAGATGCAGAAGCAGCAGCATCAGGGCAAAGAGTGCCGCTGTCCCGGCCAGGCGTGCCCGGCCATGTCCTGAACCGTTCCCTGTCCGTTCCTGCAGTCTGTTCACCAGAAGACAGCCGCACAGAAACATCCCGCAGGATGTGCTGAGAATGACGCAGTCCGTGTCAAAGAAACCGGGAACCGTGTGCAGAAAATACCCGTAATTCATGACGGAAAGAACCGAAGCCGTCACGGCGGCAAGGGTGCCTTTCAGGCGGCGGACAAACAGGAATACCGGAATGACGACCAGCACCGAAAGAAGCGGGCCCATCCAGTAAGCCACCTGCTCCAGGGATACCGGCAGAAATAGCCCCAGAAGCCGGTGTACCCCTGCCGTGACAGTTGCCAGCAGCGGGCGATAGTCTTTGGCACTTCGTCCCGCCGGCGCATAACTCAGCGTATCCCAGGGTTCCCCTTCCCGGAGGATTTCCCCCGGATGTCCCTTTTCCTCTATGTCCCGGGTCATCCGCAGATGATAATAGGAATCTATTTCCGTCAGATATGGCAGGCCGGTTTCCGGATCCATCCCGCTTTCGCCCAGAAGCGCATTTCCCCTGCCTTTCACAACAAACCGAAAAGCAAAGGCCAGCAGCATAATCAGCAGGATCAGCAGCACTGCCGGCACTCTCCGGCGTTCAGTGACGGCTTTTTTCTGAGGCATTCGTTCACTCCTCCTGTTCCGTTCCGTTGCCGCGTTTCAGGGCCGGCTGCGCATTGGGCGGGCACTGATCTTTTTCCGCGTCCGAAAGTTTTGAAAGCGCCTCTTCGCTGACCATCCGGTTCATCTTCTCCTCCAGTGCCGAAATCCGGAGCGACTGCTGAAAGCACTGCAGAAGCAGGAAGAAAAGGATAATCAGATACACGAGGTTGACCGGTGACTGAACCCCGATCAGCCCGGCCGCGAAAATGGCCATCTGGGGAAAAATGCTGAGCACTACAAGCAGGACGGAGAGAAACAGCCAGAAACCCATATCCTCCATCCGTGCCCGGCTTCCCCTGAGCTGTTTCCGGACAAACAGCAGACTGACAACAGAGGCAAGAAACAGGAGTATTCTCAGCGTAATCGACATGGATTTCTTTCCTTTCAACTGTCCGTCCGTGCCATTCCGGACTGTGGGCCTCACTGCCGGTCATGTGCCTGTGCGGCTTTGTCATTGGCCTGAAGTTCAACATCTGTCGCTGTGCGACAGGGCCTTCTTTGCAGGC
>DGWH01000032.1 GCA_002395225.1 Christensenella sp. UBA4263 | reverse complement strand
GGCCATTCTCCTGTACCTGATCGTTCCGGTGGTGGCAGCTGTTTTCCAGGTATTCTTTTATGGTCCGGCACTGGTGATCTATTCGACACTGTTCAGCGCGTTTATCATGTATGTTTTCCTGCTTACCGAACAGACAGAGAGCTATTACCGGCAGGAAAATGAGAAAGTCCTGCTCCGGCTGAACCTTCTTTCCTCACAGCTGAAGCCGCATTATATTTACAACGTCCTTTCTTCCATCCATGTCCTTTGCAGGAGGAACCCGGAGGAGGCGATGCGGGTCGTGGAGCGCTTTACGGAGTATCTGCGGGCCAATTTTGAAGGCATTGCGGCAGAGAATCCCATCCCCTTTCAGGATGAGCTCCGGCATACAGAGGCGTACCTGGATGTGGAAAAACGCCGTTACCTGGATGAACTTGAGGTAGAGTATCATATTGAGCATACCGCATTTCGCCTACCGGCACTGACGGTTCAGCCGATTGTTGAAAATGCCGTGAAGCATGGGGCCGGGAAAGAGGAGGCCCCGCTTCAGATTACCATTTCTGCCAGACGGTGCGACAAGGCCAGTGAGATCGTTGTGGAGGACAACGGGCAGGGATTTGATGAATCCGAGATTTCCCAAAGCAGGGAAGCGCTTTATAATATTCAGGAACGGCTGAAACTGATGTGCGGAGGGACACTGACCATCACCAGCAGAAAGGGCGTGGGAACGCGTGCGGTGATTCGGATTCCGGACACGGCGGATGATTCCGGCATGAACGGATGACCCAAAACGGGAGGGAAGTGTTTCCGGACCCGGCACGGATGGACTTTTTGAAGATGCCCCAAACCCATTAACAAATCAGAGAGGATGGAACGAAAGAATGGATAATCCGACGAGACGGGATGCACAGATGGCGTATATTGCCGATGCGGATGTGGCGGAGGAGATGCGTAAGTGCCGGAAGATCCTGCAGAAACTGAACTTTATGGACCGCAGTGATTTTGAAGGGGTTCAGGAAGTGGTAAAAGAGCTTTTGGGCTCCTCGGAGGGAGCGGTGATTAATCCGCCCTTCTACTGTGATTATGGCAGCCATATCCATGTGGGCAAAAACTTCTTTGCCAATTACAACTGCACCATTATCGATGTGGCAAAGGTCATTATCGGGGACTACTGTCAGATGGCGCCCAATGTGGCCATTTACACGGCCGGTCATCCGGTTTATCCGGATACGAGAAACTCGGGATATGAATACGGCAAAAAGGTGCGTATTGGAAACAACGTCTGGATCGGCGGAAATACGGTGATCTGTCCGGGGGTCACGGTCGGCAATAACTGTGTAATCGGTGCGGGCAGCGTGGTAACCCGGGATATTCCGGACTGGACGGTGGCAGCGGGCAATCCCTGCCGGGTCATCCGGTCCATAACCGAGGCAGACCGCCGGATGCTTTTCCGGCGGGAGCCGATCGATGATGAGGCGTGGGAACGGATTCAGGAAATGCAGAACTGAACAGCAGATGAAAAGGAAGGAAACCGAAAGAACCCCGGGATAAAGGTTCTTTCGGTTTCTGTCCGTGTTTCGGCAGAAAAATCCTCGGCGACTGGCCAGTGCCGCTTTGTTTCGGCCTGATGACCTCCTGTCGCGGCATGACAGGGCCCATCGAGGGCGAAAAATGGACTGATTCTGAATGTCTTGCTCTGATTTGAGGACAAACAGGGGCCTGACATGTTACAATAGGAGCGGCATTGCGCAGGGACCGTCAGCCAAATTCAGTTCCCGTGCAATGCCGCTCCGGCAAGCGACAACGGTGAGGCCTGAAAAGGGACCGGACCATTGCGCTGAATGGCTGCCTGAAAGCGGCTTCCAATGAAAAGCCGGACTGTTTTGCGGAGGAAATTCCATCCATCCCGGGAGAACGTTTTCCTGCGTGGAATGAACCGGATGGGAAGAGAGGCGCATCATGCTTGAGGTCAGGAACTGTGTGCTGGATTTGCCGGCCGGAACGGTGGATTATATCCGTTTTGGCAGCGGGCCGAAACCGCTTATCCTGATTCCCGGTGTGGGGGACGGACTGAAGACGGTCAAGGGGATGGCCTGGCCGTTTGCTCTCCTGTACAGGCAATTGGCAGGGGAATTTACGGTGTATGTGTTCAGCCGGCGAAGAACGCTGATTCCGGGAATGAGCACCCGGGATATGGCAGATGACCTGAATGCCGCGATGGAGGCGCTGGGGCTTTTCGGCGCCCGGATGGTGGGCGTTTCTCAGGGAGGGATGATTGCACAGTGGCTGGCCCTGGATCATCCGGATAAAGTGGGAAAACTGGTGCTGACGGTGACGCTGAGCCGCCCGAACGCGACCATCCGGAATGTCATTGCCGGATGGCTTGAGATGGCGGATCGTGGTGATTACAAAGGCATTATGCTGGACACGGCCGAGCGCTCCTACGCGAAAAAACGGCTGAAACGGGCGGAATACCGGCTGCTGGGAAACATTGGAAAGCCAAAGTCCTTTGAACGTTTTCGGATTCAGGCGATGTCCTGTATGACCCATGATGCCGATGACCAGCTTCCCCATATCCTCTGCCCGACACTGGTGATTGGCGGAACGGAGGATAAGATTGTGACCGGACAGGCCTCGGTGGAGATGGCGGAGCGGATACGTGACTGTCAGCTTTTCATGTATGAGGGCCTGGGACACGGACTCTATGAGGAGGCGCCGGATTTTCTGAAGCGCATTTCTGCTTTCTGCAGGTAAAAAGCATTCTGTTATGGCAGTCTGTTTATCCGGGTCAGGACAGGCCTGCCTGGGCAAACGACCGGAACGGAGGCGGACAATGGACGTGAAAATCAGACCGCTCAGGGCGGATGAAAGCCGGGAATGTCTAAAGGACTTCCTGTATGAGGCGATCTTTGTTCCGGAGGACAGTGCGCCGCCGGACAGATCGATCATTGAGCGGCCGGAACTTTCGCTGTATGTGGATGATTTTGGCAGCGGCGCGGCGGACAACTGTCTCGTTGCGGAGGCGGACGGGAAGGTGGTCGGCGCTGTATGGACACGAATTATGGACGATTACGGACACGTCGATGATGACACGCCGTCCTTTGCCATTTCTCTGTACAGGGAATACCGGGGCAGGGGCATCGGAACGGAAATGATGAGGAGGATGCTGGAACAGCTGAGGGGCCAGGGATGGAAGCGGGCGTCGCTTGCGGTACAGAAAGCCAACTATGCCCTCAGAATGTATCAGGCGGTCGGGTTCAGAATCGTGGATGAGAATGCTGAGGAATACATCATGGCATGTGAACTGTGAGAGAGCGTTCAGCGCGTTGAATGGACTGGAGAGGATGATGAGAATGGCGGGGAAGGCCGGGAGGAGCGGATGAGTCTGTATGCGATGGGGGATCTGCACCTGCATTTCGGCTGTGAGCTGAAAGCCAAGGCGCAGCTGCGGGACCCGCTGTGGCGGGATCATGAGCAGCGGGTGATGCACAACTGTGTCCGGACACTGACGGACCGGGATGTGCTGGTGCTGGCAGGGGATCACAGCTTTGGCCGGAACTTTGAGAGCTGCGGGCCGGATCTGCAGTTTATCATGGCGCTCCCGGGGAAAAAGGTCCTGATCCGGGGAAATCATGATATGTTCTGGGATGCGAAAAAGACAGCGGAACTGAACCGGCGGTTTGAGGGGAGGCTGTTCTTCCTGCAGAACAACTATTATGCCTATGGGGATACGGCGCTGGTCGGAACGAAAGGGTACACATTTGAGGGACCGTTTTATGTAAACCGGAGCGGACGTGTCACCGGATGGGACCAGAAGGAAGCGGAGCATGCATCCAAACTGGTTGACCGGGAACTGGAACGGCTTCGGGTCTCTTTTGAGGCGGCCAGAGCGGACGGGTTCCGCAAATTTATCCTGTTCCTGCATTATCCGCCGACCAATATTCTGGAAAAAGAAAGCGGTTTCACCCGAATGGCCGAGGCGTACGGCGTTAAAAAGGTCGTCTATGCCCACTGCCATGGAGAATCCCGGTTTCATGACAGCCTGATGGGCAGACACAGAGGAATTGAGTATCACCTGGTATCCGGGGATTATCTGAAATGGCAGCCGGAATGCATTGAACAATAGGGCTTGCCTGAAAGAGCCAATACCAATAAATAAAGAATAAATAAAGCCCGCAGACGTGCGGGTGCTGAAGAGGGAAAGAACATGACGTTAAAAGAGATACAGCCGGGACAGCGGGCACGTGTGGACAAAGTTGGCGGGGACGGACAGCTGCGTCAGCATTTCCTTGACATGGGAGTCATTCCCGGTGTCACGGTCACGGTGACAAAACTTGCACCGATGGGTGACCCGATGGAGATCCGGCTGCATGGCTATGAGCTGACGCTTCGACTGGATGATGCGGACAAGATTGAGATAACGCAGCTGAAGGCGGAGACGAACGATTCCAGCGTGAAAGAGGAGCACAGAAAAGGGGTGGATCATCCGGGACTCGGCGAGGAGGGGAAGTTTCATCCGAAGGGAAGCGGGAATCCGCTGCCGGAGGGGACACTGCTGACGTTTGCACTGGTGGGAAATCAGAACAGCGGAAAAACGACGCTGTTCAACCAGCTGACCGGCGCCAATCAGCATGTGGGAAACTTTCCCGGGGTGACGGTTGACCGGAAAGATGGCCCGATCCGGGGCTATAAGGGAACCCTGATTACGGATCTTCCCGGGATTTATTCCATGTCGCCGTATTCGACGGAGGAACTGGTATCGAGAAATTTCGTTCTCAATCATAAGCCCAAGGCAATCATCAATATTGTGGATGTCACCAATCTGGAGCGGAATCTGTATCTGACCATGCAGCTGCTTGAGCTGGGGATTCCCATGGTGGTGGCACTCAACATGATGGATGAGATGACCGGAAACGGCGGGTCTGTCGATATCAATGCCATGGAGGCAATGCTGGGCGTTCCGGTGATCCCTATCTCTGCTGCCAAGAATCAGGGCGTGGATGAACTGATCAAGCATGCGGTCCATGTGGCCAAATATCAGGAAAAGCCGCTTCGTCAGGATTTCTGCGATTCGACAGATCACGGCGGTGCCGTGCATCGCTGCATTCATGCGCTGGTCCATCTGATTGAGGATCATGCGGAGAAAAACGGTATTCCGGTCCGTTTTGCGGCCAGCAAGATTATTGAAAAGGATGAACTCATTCTGGACCAGCTGAAACTGGATCCGAACGAGCGGGAGACCATTGAGCACATCGTCCTTCAGATGGAAAAGGAGCGCGGTCTGGACCGAAGCGCGGCCATTGCGGACATGCGTTTCTGTTATATCGAAAAGGTGTCTGAGTCCTGCGTGACGAAACCCAGGGAAAGCCGGGAATTCCGGAGAAGCCAGAAACTGGATGCGGTTCTGACCGGCAAATATACGGCCATTCCGGTATTCATCGCGATCATGGCGTGCATTTTCTATCTGACGTTTGGTCTGGTAGGACCGTTCCTGCAGGACCTGCTGGACAGCGGAATCAAACAGTTACAGGGGCTGGTCGACCGCGGCATGCAGGCGGCAGATGTGAATCCGGTGATCCAAAGCCTCATGGATCGGGGAATCTTTGAGGGCGTTGGAAGCGTTCTCAGCTTCATGCCGATTATCATCCTGATGTTTTTCTTCCTGTCAATGCTAGAGGACAGCGGTTATATCGCCCGGGTGGCCTTTTTCATGGACAAAATGCTCCGCCGCATCGGCCTGTCCGGGCGCAGCATTGTTCCGATGCTGATCGGCTTTGGCTGCACGGTGCCGGCGGTTATGTCTACACGGACGCTGCCCAGCGAAAGAGACCGCCGGATGACGATTATCCTGACGTCCTTTATGTCCTGTACCGCAAAGCTCCCGATTTACAGCTTCTTTGTGGATGCCTTTTTCCCCGGACAGGCCTGGTGGATGATCACGGCGCTGTATCTGCTGGGAATTGTCATGGGCATTCTGATTGCATTTGTCTTTAAGAAGTCGCTCTTCCGGGGCGAGGCGGTGCCCTTTGTCATGGAACTGCCCAATTACCGTCTGCCAAGTCCGAAAAACGTGCTGCAGCTGCTCTGGGAAAAGGCGAAGGACTTCCTGCATCGGGCCTTCTCGGTGATTATGGTTGCGACCATTGTGGTCTGGTTCCTGCAGAGCTTTAGTTTCTCGTTTAATCTGGTAGAGAATTCCCAGGACAGCATTCTGGCCCGTATTTCAAGCTTCCTTGTTCCGCTGATGCGGCCCATTGGCCTGGGAGACTGGCGGATTGTGACCTCTCTGCTCAGTGGCTTTATGGCCAAGGAAAGCGTTGTTTCCGTCATGAGCCTTCTGTTTGGAAATGAAGCGGGAATCACGGCAACGCTGAGCACACTGACCGTATTGTCCATTCTGGTGTTCAGCCTTCTGTATACGCCCTGTGTGGCGGCAATCTCCACCATTCGCCGGGAGCTGGGAAGCAGGGGCGCGCTGACGGTCGTTATCCTGCAGTGCAGCATTGCCTGGGTGGTAACCTTTGTCTGCCGGATCATTTTTATGGCGATGGGGATCCAGTGAGAATGATCCGGAGATCCGGGAGAGGAAGTTGAGAAAACGATGAATCTGGCAGATATCCTGGTGATCATGGCGCTGGCCCTGGTCATCGCCCTGGCCTTTCGCAGCCTGCGCAGAAATGCCGGCCGGGGCTGTTCCGGCTGCTGCGCCTCCTGCAGTGCCGGCTGCGGAAGGGAAAGACCGAAAGAACAGGTGACGGAAACGAAGTGACCGTTATCCGGCCTGAGTTTTTTGGGATGAAAAACACCAAAAAGCAGCCCGGTGATCCGGGCTGCCTTAAAAAAACTGACCTGTGACGGATTGACTGGCAGTCCGGTCACAGGTCAGAGGGGGAAACAACATCAGGCGGTCTTTGCCGCAGGAACTTTGGCTTTTACGTACCAGAGCGAATTGGCAGGATCCGCATAAAGATGCGTGACACAGTTGCGGATCAGTACGGTATAGATGATGACTTCCTGTGAAAAGACCGTATCCAGGATGGCTTTGATGACGAATTTGGCTCCGTTGAAATAGATGCAGTCGGGAATCGATTCACCATTGGCATTGCGGTGACGGCTGACCATGACGTTGCAGTTCATAGGAAATCTCCTTTCGTAAAAGCTCCATAAAAGCGGTTGTATGCCGCGAAAATCCGATTTGCGTGTGAGTTAAAATTTTTTTCTCTACATGTGCTATTATACGCGAATTCAGGCCGGTGTCAAGCAGAAAAGTAAAAATATTTTTTGAAAAGCAAAATAATTTTCGCCTCTGCTCTGGCAACGGCGGCGGATTTGCGGGCGTGAAAGTGAAAATTTATTTTTCTGCCTGGGAGCGACGGTGCTTCCGGCCGGAAAAAGGATTTTGTCGGAATGAATGAAAATGGAAAAGAGGGATGCTCAGATGCGATTTGGAAGTGAAATGCCCAGAACACCGGACACGGAAAATGGGCTTGAAAAACTGGATGAGGTTCTGGAGAGTGCTGAGGCGGTGGTGATTGGCGCAGGAGCGGGACTCTCCACGTCTGCCGGATTTACGTATGAAGGACAGCGCTTTGAACGGTACTTCGGCGACTTTGAAAAGAAGTATCACTATAACGATATGTATTCAGGCGGCTTCTATCCGTATGATTCGGAGGAGGAAAAGTGGGGGTTCTGGTCAAGAAACATCTACATTAACCGCTATATGCCGGCACCGAAACCGGTCTATGCAAAGCTGTATGATCTGGTGAGGGAGAAAGACTACTTTGTGCTGACGACCAATGTGGATCATCAGTTCCAGAAAGCGGGATTTGACAAAGAACGGATCTTCTACACACAGGGAGATTATGGCCTCTGGCAGTGCAGCAAGCCCTGTCATAAACAGACCTATGACAACAAGTCATCGGTTGTCAAAATGGTTCTGGCTCAGGGATTCCGGATTGACAGCGCGGGGAATCTGGTGCCGCCGGTCACGGAAAACGGCGAAACAGACTGGAGCCGGCTGAGCATAAGCGTGCCCGCTGAACTGGTTCCGCATTGTCCGGTCTGCGGGGAACCGATGAGCATGAATCTGCGGGCGGATGAGACGTTCGTCGAGGACGCAGGATGGTTTGAGGCACAGAACCGGTATTCGGATTATCTGGATGCGCATGAGAACAAAAAGACGCTTTTCCTTGAGCTGGGCGTTGGCTGGAATACGCCGGGGATTATCAAGTTTGCCTTCTGGGATATGGCAGGGAAATGGAAAAATGCCACGTATGCCTGCCTGAATTTCGGCCAGGCATTTATTCCCGAGGACCTTAAGAATAACTCTATCGCCCTGAACGGAGATATCGGAGAGATACTGAATGCACTGTAACCGGTGAGATGACAGATGAGCGGCGGATGGGGGATGGATAGATGAACCGTCCTAAAACCCGATTTGTTCTGCTTCTGGCACTTGGAATGTTCCTTCTTTGCCTTCAGGGAATAGCGCTGTATCGGCGCAGCATGGATGACATGAACCGTTCGATGCAGGTTCAGAATGAACTGAAAGTGTCCGGCGTTGACAGAACGATTGCAATGCTTGAGAGCCGGTATCCCCAAATGATGGACGATTATAAGGAGAATCTGTTTCGTAAAGCAGATATGAGCGTGAGTGTTCTGTCAAGCCAGCTGACGGAGGAGGGTTTTACCGGAAAACGGCTTTTCAGTGATGCGATGGTGGGTGAACTGGAAGGAGACCATTTTCTTTATCCGGAGGAAGCAGACAATCGGCAGGATTGTCAGCGGACCATTTTATAAGGGTGTTGTAAGCTTTGGCGATGGTTATCTGACGCTTTCCGTCATTGATAAGTGCAGTGAGAAAAACTACCATTATGTTCAGCGAAAACTGAACCGTGAGATTTATCTCCTTCTGACCCAAAATGGCATAAAGGTATAGACGGAGGGGTTCACGCTGCCGCGAATTTGCCGCTTTATGAATTCCCCTCTTTCAAGTTTTCCCAAAGCATGCTATACTCAGAGCATCTCAGAGGAGAGGATGCCTTTCCATTGAGATGGATTGTCCGGGAAGAGACAGGAAATGGGATAGTTATGCCTGAGTACGTTTTGGAGCAAGAATAAATCCATGCTTCCCGTGAACATGTATGGTTTTGATCCTGCATGTTCACGGGTATTTCAGACTTAAAGGCAGTTTCGGACTCATTCTCTGCCGGATTTGGCAAAACACAGGATTTGCCGGTAATCAGGCGGGAAAAGGGCGGTTAAGGACTTGCAAAGATACGTCATCAGGGAATACGCCGAAAGGGAGGTGAAGCAGAAGAGAAACGCTGCCATGTGACATCGCTGACCATTTCTCAGGCAATGGATATGGAAGAAACGGAGTCGGGATGTGATGACAAATCTTCGTTTTCAGAAAATGCTGCAAATGCACAGAGCATGAATTCCGGACAGACAGAGGGAATGTTTGTTTATTAAACCTGGGCAATGACTGATCTGCCCGGACAAAAGACCAACCGTGAGGCTTGTAAACTGGCCTTGACGCTTTGGCAAGAAGCTGCTTTAAATGATAACTTTGTGGCCCGCAAAGAGAACGGATTCCTCAAAAGCAGCGGCGGCTCAAGGTGCGGGAAACTGATTTGGCTGTCAGATATGAGACAGAGGAATGACAGATACGTAAAGGAAAAACAACGGATGACGCACGATGAAAAACGCTTCAGAACAGGATGCTCTGAAGGAATGGAAAAGATAGCATGCTTTTTCAGGAAGACCTCTCTGCCGGAGAGACGACTGGTTCTGGTTGTTTTTTCACTGTGTACCGCTTTTCTGTTCCTTCTGTTCAGCTCGAAGTCTTCACCTCTCTATCCGATGAATGACTGGGAAGACTGTCATTGCTTCTTTACCCTTGGGCGGGGAATACGGCACGGGATGGTCCCTTACCGGGATCTTTATGAACAGAAAGGACCGTTTCTCTATTTCCTGTATTATCTAGCGGCGTGCATCTCAGAAACGAGTTTTACAGGGGTATTCATGATTGAATGGATCCTCTTTTCCGGATTCATCTTCGAATCGGTTCGGATTATCCGGCTCTGGACAAATTCGTTTTTTCCCCTGATTCTTCTGCCGCTCGTTCTTTACGGGATTACCAGTTCACCGGCTTTTTTTCATGGCTGCAGTGCGGAGGAATTCTGCCTTCCGGTACTGCTTTGCTCACTGAAGATTTCACTGAGCGCCTGTCGCAGGGAAAGGAATCTTTCTTTCGGAGAGGCGTTTCTGACCGGAATCTGTGCAGGAATATGTTTCCTGGTGAAATACACGTTTTGTGGATTTTATATCGGGTTGGGCATAGCGCATCTGATACGTCATTTTCACCGGAGACAGTTTCGTTCACTTTTCTCCATTGTTTCCGGAGCAATTGCCGGCTTTTCTGCGATACTGCTTCCATTTCTTTTGTGGTATGCGTATGTGGGTGGCCTGGAAGCGTTGATTCAGGCATATCTGTACAATAACATAACGATGTACTCGGCATCCGGGAATCTGCTGAGCAGAGCAATTTCTGTGGCTTATAACCTGGTTCGGCGGAATGGAGAATGGTTTTTGCCAGCCCTGGCCGGGATGTGCTGGTTTCTTTGGCACTGGAAACAGGAAATGGATGCATGCCTCTGTACCTTGCTGAGTGTGGTTTTTCTCCTGGCTGCAGCTTTCGGCGGAGGTGTTGCATACACGTATTATTATCTGATCCTGTGTGTATATGCTCCGCTTGGCCTGATCCCGCTGTCCCGTCTTCTTGAAAAGCATTTCGCTCTGCGGCTTCGGGGCGGGATTCTTCTGTCAGTGTGTCTTTCGGTTGTTTGTATGGCAGTTGCTGCAAAAACCGGACGGAATACCTATCTTGTCGGAGTGGCGAAAGAGAACCTTCCCCAGTATGTTTTTGCTGAACGGATGTCTGTGACAAAGGACACACGGCTTTTGAATTATGGCTTTCTGGACGGTGGTTTTTACTATGCATCCGGTGTTTTGCCGGAATCGCGCTATTTCTGTCAGCTGAATATTCCGCTTGTTGAGATGGTAAATGAACAGAGAAAACTGGTGATTGACGGAGCAATTGATTATGTGGTCACCAGAAACCAGGACAGCCTGCCCGGGGATCATTACAGAAAGATTGCAGAGAGCACCTTCTATTATGAAGGCGTGGATCAGGTGTACACATTGTTTGAGAAACGCGGTCTTTCTCAGATGGAGGAGTGATTCCGGACAGAAATGTGGATATTGCCCGAATACGCAGGTGAAGTACCTGAATGCGCCGGATAGCAGAATAGTATCCGGGGGCGTGATGTGGACGGCCAGGCCTGAGTTTACAAAGGATCAGGCGGTGCACACTGAACAGACAGACGGCACCTGCTGATATCCTCTGTGATATGGGCCTGATGATGATTTTATGGATTTCAGAAAGGAGATGTTGTCTGGACATGCGAACAGTAGCAGTCCTGATAGACGCTGAAAATGTACAAGCCTCATTTGGCGACAGAGTTTTTTCCTATGCAAATTCTCTTGGAAATGTCGTTGTGAAAGAAATATACGGGGTTGCATCCGCTCTCGGACTTTGGGTCGAACCCGTTTTGAAATATGCCATTCATCCGAATCTGACCATTAAGGCCAGCAAGTTTAAAAATACATCCGATATTTCACTGGTTATCGGAGCCATGGATCTTCTTCTGGCAGGTGAGGTGGATACGGTCATTATCGTATCCTCGGACTCAGATTTTTCAACGCTGTCTGTTCGTCTGCGGGCAGCGGGCCTGGAAGTGATCGGGATGGGGACGGAAAAAGTCAATCCGCTGTGGCGCACGGCCTGCAGTTCATTTGTGATCCTCTCCTCCCAGGCACCGCAGAGGCCTGCGGCGTATACGGTAAAACCGCCTGAACCGGAAGAGGCTCCGGTGAATAAAGCGCAGAAGACGGAGGAAAGGGCGGTTATTGTACCGATCACAAGACCGGTTGCCGTCCAGACGCCGGATAATGTTTCAAGACCGGTTTCGGAACAGGAACAGAAGACAGCTGTGCTGAAAAAACAGGGAACACCGGTCGTTGTTCTTCCGGAATCTGTAAAACCCGCCGGGAATGCAGCAGCGGCCCAGCCAAAACAGCCCCGGCCGCGGGCAGCGGTAACTCATTCAGACCGCACGGCAGCGATTCGCAGCTTCATTACGAAGCAGCTTGAGATGAACGGTGGAAAGATGTCGATCACAAACATTTTCCACGCACTCAACAGTTTGCCGGATTATCACGTGGATCAGCAGGGCTCCAAGCGGAAGCCGCTGAATTACCTCATGTGGATGTTCGGGGATGTTTTCGCATTCGAGGAAGGAATGATCATGTTCCCTGAGCTTTCCAAAGGCGCAAAGCTCAAAGGAGAACAGCAGGCAGACCGGACGAATAAAGACGAGCCTGAAGGGGTGAAAAAGGTGCTCCCCGGTGTAGCACCGACCGCTCCGGAAGCGGAAAAGAGTGAAAGCGGCGAGGCTCCTGCGGCGAATCTGTCGATTCCCGGAAAAGTTATTCCTGTACAGGCACCGACAATGACTGCGGCGGAGAAAATCGACAAAGCCGAACCGGTGAAACGGATCGGGGCTGCGCCCGAACAGAATCTGACAGCAGCTGCCGAAAAGAGAGCGAAAGAACGGCCAGCAGAGGCTGTTGCGGCGAAGCCGGTTGAAAAGGTGATAACTCCTGCCGCGAAACAGACTCCGGCTGTGCAGACTGCCGCGGAGAAGGCAGCGGAACAGCGCGCAGAGACGGCTGCGCCGGAGCAGGCTGAGAAACCGACGAATCCTGCGGCAGAACAGATCCCGGCTGCAGAAGCTGCCGCTGAGAAGACAGAGGAACAGTCTGCAGAGGCAGCAATGCCTGAGCAGACTGAGAAGCCGACGAATTCTGCCGCGGAACAGACTCCGGCTGTGGAAACTGCCGCGGAGAAGACGGAAGAACAGCGTGCAGAGACGGCTGCGCCGAAGCAGGCTGAGAAGCTGACCAATCCTCCTGCGGAGCAGAGCCAGGCTGATAAGGTGACGAATCCTGCCGCGGAACAGGCGCAGGCAGCGGAAGGTGTCGCGGAGAAGACAGAAGAACAGCGCACAGAGGCTGCGGCATCCGAGCAGGCTGAGAAGCCGGCAAATCCTGCTGCGGAACAGACCCCGGCTGAGGAGACTGCCGCAGAGAAGACAGAGAAACAGCCCGCAGAGGCAGCAACGTCTGAGCAGGCTGATAAGCCGACGAATCCTGCCGCGGAACAGGCCCTGGCTAAGGAAGCTGCCGAGGAGAAGGCAGAGGAACAGCGCGCAGAGGCTGCAAGATCCGACCAGACTGAGAAACCGGCGAATCCTGCCGCGGAACAGACCACGACTGTGGAGGCTGCCGCGGAGAAAGCGGAGGATCATCCGCAGGAAGATGCCATGAAGGATCAGGCGGAGGCGGCGGATGTACCGGTACAGACTGAGGTGTCGTCTGCAGAAAAAGCAGAAGAGAAACCCACGGAAGGTACAGCAGTCAAGCCGGAGAAACCGGCGGAAGCTTCGCCGGAAAACAAGCCGGCGGGCAAAACACGCGATACGGAAAGAAGAAAGAAAGCAACACCGACTGAATCTGAGAAGCGCTCCGGAAAGAAGGACGGAAATCGTCATGGCGCTTCAGGGAAAAAACAGAATGAGCCGCGTGGAAACGGGAAAGCGTCTGCTGAGGAAAAATCGAAAGACGGGCAGAATAAGCGTGCGCAGCAGACGGCTGCAGACCAGACATCGCAGGAGAAGCATCCGGCGAATGAGAAGGGAAACAGCAAAAAGCAGAATGTACCGCCGAAACAGAACGGGACACCGGATCGTTCCGGCTCACAGAAGGAACCGAAAAACAAAAACAACCGCAAAACAACCTCAAATGCACAGAATGAGGCGAAGAATGCGGCACCTGAAAACACAACGCTGGATAAGATCGGCATCCAGCCCAGGCCGGTCAAGGTTCTCATGGACAATGGATACAGAACACTGGCGGATGTTGCCAGAGCCAGTGACAGCGATCTTCTCAGGATCAAAGGAATTGGTCAGGCAACGGTCGATCTGATCCGTCTCTCCGTGAAAAACGCAACGGAGAAAGAATAAGCTGGCATTGGTCCTGTTTGAATCCGTGCGGAGAGAACAGGCGGCATAAACTGAAACAGGTCCGATCCGGAGAAGCCGTTTCCGGCTTATCCGGATCGGACTGTTGGTTTTTACAGGAATGATAAAGCCGGCCCTGGCGGTGTCAAAGCCGGGGCTCAGGCATATGACCGGAATGAGAAACAGAAGGAGGGAATGTCGTGCAGTATCGGGATCTGGGAAAGACGGGAATGAAGGTTTCCGCAGTTGTTTACGGAGGAATTGTTTCAACCGATGCGGTTCAGGCGGATTCAGACCGCTATGTGGCATGGGCAATCGAACAGGGGATCAACTATTTTGATGTGGCGCCCACGTATGGAGATGCACAGCTGAAACTGGGGAATTCCCTGGTCCCTTACCGGGACAAGGTATATCTGGCCTGCAAAACGGAGGCACGTACGGCTGTGGAGGCGGAGAAGCTCTTTGAGGAATCGCGCAGGCTGCTGCATACGGATTACTTTGACAATTATCAGATGCATGCCCTGTCCAAAATGAGTGACATCGAAACGGCATTCGGACCGGGAGGCATCATGGAGCTGCTGCCGAAGCTGAGGGAAAAAGGCTGTATCCGTCATATCGGAATTACCGCACACAGCGAAGAGGTTGCCCTGGAGGCGATTCGCCGGTTTGATTTTGATACCGTTCTGTTCCCGTTTAACTGGATGATGCATAAAAAGCATGGGATGGGGACAAAACTGCTGAAAACGGCGAAGGAAAAGGGCATGGGCATCCTGAGCATGAAGTCCTTTGTGGAGCGCAAATGGAACACAGAATCGGAGCGGTATGAATCGCGGTATCCCAAGTCCTGGTGCAAGCCGATTGATGCGGAGAATACGGCATTTGGTCTGGCAGCCATGAAGTATGCACTGAGTCTGGGTGTCGATACGCTTGTTCCGCCGGGAAATTTTGAAAGCTTCTCATTCATTGTCAATCATATTGAGGAGTGCCTGGCGAATCCGCTCAGCAAAGAAGATGAGGCGCTGCTGGAGCAAAAGCTGAAAGAGATGGAAGGAAAGGAATTCTTTGATCTGAACGGGAAGAGCATTCATTACTGAGCCCTGCCTGCCGGAAATGGCAGAGGGGAACCAGACCGGATAATGAAAAAAGCTGCAGAGACCTGCAGCTTTTTTGTCGTTATCCGAGGATGGAAACCGCGTCTGAAATGGTTTTCTCAAGTGCCTGCCGGCCGTATTTATCGACCTCGGCCTTGTTCTTCTCACCGTGGGTGAGACAGCCGGCACCGCCGATGCAGCCATCGATACAGGCCATGCCCTCGATGAAGTTGGCCTTGAGGGCGTTGTGACTCAGTTTCAGCAGGGCGGCACGGCATTCCTCAATGCCGTTGCACACACAGGGGGTGTATTCAAAATCGGTGAGGTTGTGTTCCTTGAGCCCCTCGGCAACGGCATCTGAAAGTCCGCCGCTCCGCGCGAAAATGCGCCCGAAGTAGGAGGCGTTGTCAAGGACATCTTCCTCAAGGGAGGCAAGGTCAATGTCCCGGCTGTCAAACAGTGCCTGGAGCTCCTCAAAGGTCATGGCAGCGTTGACATAGGGGCGGACCGTGTCCAGCTGCACTTCCATCTTCTTGGCCGTGCAGGGCCCGATGAACACGATTTTGGCTGTCGGATCGTGTTCCTTCATGTATTTGGCAAGGGCTCCCATCGGGGAAAGATTATGGGAAATGTGTTCGGTCAGGCTGGGGAAGGCGGTCTTGATGTAGCGCACAAAGGCCGGACAGCAGGAGGAGGTCAGGAAGCCCTTTTCCGCCAGCTCCTGGCATTCAAGATTGGCGACCATATCCGCACCGAGGGCGGCCTCCACAACGGTGTGGAAGCCCAGTGCCTTGAGGCCGGAGATGACCTGACCCAGCTTGACCTCGGAGAACTGGCTGGAAATGGAGGGGGCGACCAGCGCATAGGTGCGGTATTTGGTATTCCCCTCGCTCCGCTTGATGAAATCAATGACGTTCAGAATGTAGGACTTGTCCGTGATGGCGCCGAACGGACACTGATAAACACAGGCGCCGCAGGAAATGCACTTCTCATGATCAATGGAGGCGGCATTGTCCTCGGTAATGGAGATGGCCTTGATTTTGCAGGCGTTCTGACAGGGACGCTTGCGGTTGGCGATGGCGCTGTAGGGGCAGACCTTGGCGCACTGGCCGCATTCCACGCACTTGGACTTGTCGATGTGGGCGGTGTGATTGTGATCAAAGGAGATCGCACCCCGGCGGCAGGCCTGCTCGCAGCGGTGGGCAAGACAGCCGCGGCAGGAGTCGGTTACCTCATAGCCGGAGGCCGGACAGTCGTCACAGGCGATATCAATGACCTGGATGACGTGGGGTTCCTCGGCATTGCCGCCCATGGCCAGTTTGACCCGTTCGGCCAGAATGGCACGCTCCTTGTACACGCAGCAGCGCATGGTGGGTGTTTTGCCGGGAACAATGGTTTTGGGAATGTCCATGACGTGGTCAAGAAGCTGGTCTTTCCAGGCCAGCCGGGCCACCTCTTTGAGTACCTTGTATTTCAGCAGCTGGACTTTTGTATCGAATTTTGCCATAATTCACCTCAGAAATAGCTGACCTTGACGCGTTTGCCCATCTGGATGAGCGATTTGGAAAGTTCCTGGACAAGGTTCATTTTAATATTGAAATTGATGGGCAGGTCCGGATTCTGATGCGCCGGATTCACCGCGCGGCCCACGTAGAAGCTGATGTCGGTCGCCTCCTCGAAAAGCAGCCGGCTGATCCGTGCTGCGCCGTCTTTCTTGTTGCTCCATTCATCGTACCGCTTATTGTCCTCGACATAGTCCTTCGCGTATTCAACGACGCGGTTGACCGTGATGACGCCCTCGGTGACAAGGTCAACCCCCTCAATGGAGGCGATGGGCGGAATGTCACTGCTTTCAAAGTCGAGGGAGGCAACCAGGGGACGGTTCAGGTATTTTGCGGCGATGGTTGAGGTGGTGCCGCCGCAGATGATGTGCTTGCCTTCCTTGGAAAAGAAGAGGCTCATCATCCGGCTGGCATCATCTCTGTTGGAAGGCGGGCCGAAAAGAATGTTCATGGGAACACGCTTGCGGACCTTGACGACGCAGGCGGTGGCATCGTCGCCGGGTTCCCCGCCATACAGGCGGTTGACCTCGTCGATCAGGACGGTGGAAAGGGTTTTGGCCGTATATCCGCACAGGTTCATCGCTTCCATGTACGAGATGATATCCTCACGCTTCCAGCCGAAATTGTAACTGAGCCCGATGCCGGCATGGGGGCATCCGTCGCTCATGGCGATGAACACGTCGTTTTCCTGAAGACGGATCATGGAACGGTAGATTTTCTTTCCTTCAATGATGCTCTCCGTCTTCGGATAATCCCAGTTGCTGTCATCCCGCAGGATGATGACATGGGGATTGTCGTACTGGATGATTTCCGCGGCCCGGTTCTGAATCAGGCGGATAATGGTGAAGGTGGAATAGGCGACACCGCGGACGGAACAGACCGGAAGGGTCTGGGCGATGGTTTTGACGCATTCATCCAGTGAGAGGCCGGCGGCAAGCATGGTGGAAATGATTTTGGAGGTCAGGGTGGAGAGAATGCTGGCCTTGACGCCGCTGCCCAGACCGTCGGCCAGCACCATGACGGTGGAACCGTCTTCCTGTTCGACGACGTCGACGTGATCGCCGCAGAGCTGTTCGCCTGCATGGTTAATGCTTCGGAAGCCGATGTCACAGCATAAATCATTCATTTCGGATCGACTCCTTCAGTTTGGTCAGTGCGATTTTGGTTTCAGCTGCGGTTTCGCCCAGCAGGGAGGCGATTTCCTGGACGATGCGCATCTGCTTGTCAACCACCTTGTCCGCCACCTCAGCGGTCTGGCGGCTGATTTCCTCCCGTTCGATGCGGGACTCTTCCTCTCGACTCACATCCCGCATGATGCACAGCAGCATGCGCCCTTCCTCCGCCAGCACGATGGTCTGGTCGACATAGCAGTTGTATTCCGCCAGATAAGTCCGTTCGTTGTAGATGCCGCGGCCGGTGTTTTTGACTTTGAGGAACGGGGCCGGATCCAGAATGCGGATGACCTGATCCCCCAAAATGTCGCTGGCCGAGCGCAGATGCAGGAGATGAAGAGCAGCCGGGTTGATCTGCTGAACCTCCAGCTGGTCGTTGAGCATCAGGATGCCGTTGGGCGAGTTCCGGGAAATGGTATCGGTCACCGCCTCGGCCTTGCCCATGAGATAGGGCAGACACATGGAGATTTCCGCTTTTCCCTGATAAATGGCAACGGCTTTTTCGCGGCAGGTGTTGTATCCGCAGGAACCGCAGTTCAGTTCCTGGCTGGGCTTGAACTTGCCCATCTCGCGCAGGATGTTCTGAATTTCCGTCTCGGAGGGCATGGCGGCGCGGTGTTCAATGGTTTCAAAATGCTTCCGGATTTCGCGGATCTCCGGCTGTGCAATGTCAAAATCCCGGTCGCCGGCATAGCCGGCTACCGCCAGATAATCACGGACAGGACTGCGGTGGAACTTTTCCATGACCGGTCCGCCGATGCAGCTGCCCACACAGGCGGACATTTCGATGAAGCAGTGGTGAATCTCCCCGCGCTCAATGTCCTGCAGCGCGGAGATGCAGTTTTCAACGCCGTCCATGGCCATATAGGTGTATTCCGGCTGATCCTTTGCCATGGTCTTGAGGATGCCGCCGGTGGTCGGGAAAAAGCGTGCCAGGCTTTCCGGATCCTTTGTGATGTCCTGCTCAAGTGAGATATTCTCGGCTTTCAGCCATTCGGTCAGTTCCTCAAAGGTCAGAACCGCATCCACCAGGCCGGCGTAATATTCTGCCTCATCCTTCTTGGCAACGCACGGGCCGATGAACACGCATTTGGCATCCGGGTGACGCTGCTTGATGTCCTGGCAGTGCGCCTGCATGGGGGAGAGGACATCGGCCAGATAGGGCAGACAGTTCGGGAAGTATTTCTGAATCAGCAGGTTGATGGAGTGGCAGCAGGAGGAGATGAGGACGTCGCGCTTTTCTTCCCTGAGAATACGGTCGTATTCCCGCTTGACCAGCGTGGCACCCAGTGCAGTTTCCTCCACATCGCAAAAGCCCAGTTTTTTGAGCGCGGCGCGCATGGATTCGATGCCAACCCCCTGATAGTTGGCGATAAAGGACGGCGCGAGGCTTACATAGACCTTCTCACCGCTCTGCAGCATGACGCGAACCCGTTCAGTGTCGTTGACGATTTCCTTGGCATTCTGGGGGCACACCACAAAGCAGTGTCCGCAGAGAATGCACTCATTGCCGATGATGTGTGCCTGGTTTCCGGAAAACCGAATGGATTTGACCGGACAGTGCCGGATACACTTATAGCAGTTCTTGCAGTTGGATTTTTTGAATGTAAGACAGTTTGGCAAGTTTTTTTCTCCCATCATGATGTAGTTTTGGGGGACATACGGCAAACGCACTGAACGCAGAAATTGGACGCTTTTCCGCGGTCAGTGCAGTGCATCAGGCTTTGTTTAAGATATGCGCATTAAAGAAATCCGTGACCGTTTCCGGACTGACGGAATACAGTTCGCCGTCGACGGTCACGCAGACCCCCTGCTGGCAGTGCCCCAGGCAGAACGTGCCGCCCAGGTCAACCTTGTCACTCAGCTGATTCTGGGCGACAAGGGCCTGCAGCTGCTCGACGACGGGACGGGATCCCTTCAGGTGGCAGGATGAGCCGATACACACAGTGACTTTCATAATGATTTCTCCCTCCTCAGGTTCGATATTGCAAAAGGCATGCCCGTCAGGGCGGACAGGCCTTTACTGGTATTCAACAACGCTGGCCCAGTTCAGCAGGAACTCACGCTCAGCGGGATTTCCCTTGACGGACTGGGAGGCGGCGACGATGGGCATCCACTTCTGTACATAGGTGCGGGCCGTTCCGCTCTTCTGGCAGAACAGGTCCAGATAGGTATTGGCCCCTTCCTCGTCCCCCTTGAGACAGAACAGCAGGTAGGTGCGGGCCGCATCGGCGGAGGCGTTTCCCTGGGTAACGTGACTCCAGTCGATGATGTACGGCGTGCCGTCTTCGGCGATGATCACGTTGGACGGACGGAAATCTCCGTGGCAGATCTTGTTGTGCGTTGGCATGCCCTCAAGGCGCGTATGGAGGTCATACCGGGTAGTGGCATCCAGATCCGCGGCGGCGATTTTCCTCGCCATTTTATCTTTCAGCTTGCCCAGCATCGGGCAGTGTTTGCTCTGAACCATCAGCTGCAGGTCAACCAGCTGTTCGATGTACCGGTTTTTATCATCCGGATGCTCTTCCATGAGCTGGGTGAGGGTTTTCCCCTTGATGTATTCGGTGATGATGGCCCATTTTCCCTCAATGGTGCACACCTCAAGCAGCGCTGGCACATGCAGGTCAGTTTCCTCAATCCTGGCCAGATTCAGCGCCTCATTCAGGACGTCCGCTTTGGAATAATGCTCATCAAATACCTTGATGCAGCGGTTTCCGTCCCTGTAAACCGTCTTTGTATTGCGAACGGCAATTACTCGATCCAGATTCATTTTCGTTCTTCCTCTTCCTCACTGTTGGTCATTTGCCTGAACCGGTTTTTCAGCGGCCCGGGAGTGGCCCTGCCGCAAAGCGTCAGGGTCACTCCCGGGTTCCGCAGGTCAGTGCTTCGGACGATAAGCCTTCTTTGCCGGGTCATCCGTATAGGTTTCAATGTCTGCCTCTGTGGGCCTTGCCATCTCGGTGAAATGGGCGTTGCCGTAATAGGCGTTCAGGTACATCTGGCGGATCTCGCTCATCAGCGGATAGCGGGGATTGGCGCCGGTGCACTGATCATCAAACGCCTGTTCCACCATGGCATCCAGGCGATCCAGAAAATCCTTCTCATCCGGCACATAATCACGGATCGTGGGCTTGATGCCGATGCGGGCTTTGAGGGCATTGATCTTTTCAATGAGTCCCTCCAGCTTTTCCTCATCCGATGTGCCCCGGATGCCCAGCGACTCAGCAACCTCGGCATAGCGGGCCAGGGTATGGGGATGATCATACTGCGGGAAGGTTCCCATTTTGGAGGGCACCTCGGCGGCGTTGAAACGGAGAACTTCTTCAATCATCAGGGCATTGGCGATGCCGTGGGGAATATGATGGAACGCACCGAGCTTGTGCGCCATGGAATGGCAGACACCCAGGAAAGCGTTGGCGAACGCCATGCCGGCCATGGTGGCGGCATTGGCCATCTTTTCCCGCGCTTCCACATCGGTCTGTCCCTCGTCATAGGCACGGGGCAGATAGGCAAAAATCACCTTCAGCGCACGCAGGGCCAGGGCATCGGTGTAATCGGTGGCCATCATGGAGGCGTAGGCCTCAAGGGCATGGGTAACGGCATCAATTCCGGAGGCGGCGGTCAGGCCTTTTGGTGCGGTCATGTGGAAGTCGGTGTCGATGATGGCCATATTGGGCATGAGTTCATAGTCGGCCAGCGGATACTTGACGCCGGTGCTTTCATCGGTGATGACGGCAAAGGGTGTGACCTCACTGCCGGTTCCGGCGGAGGTGGGGATGGCCACAAAGACGGCCTTGTCTCCCATGTGCGGGAACGTGTAGATCCGCTTGCGGATGTCCATGAAGCGCATGGCCATGTCCATGAAATCCACTTCGGGATGTTCGTACAGGACCCACATGATTTTGGCAGCGTCCATGGCACTGCCGCCGCCCAGGGCGATGATGACATCCGGGGCAAAGGTGCGCATCTGTTCGGCACCGCGCCGGGCACAGGCCAGCGTCGGGTCCGGCTCGACATCAAAGAAACAGGCGGTTTCCATGCCCATGGCCTGGAGTTTGTCGGTAATCGGCCGGGCATTGCCGTTGTGATAAAGGAAGTTGTCGGTGACGATAAAGGCTCTTTTTCTGCCCATGGACACCCGGAGCTCCTCCAGTGCCGGGGCCAGACAGCCCTGTTTGATATACACTTTCTGAGGTGCACGGAACCAAAGCATGTTCTCTCTCCTTTCAGCGACCGTCTTGATATTGAGCAGGTGCTTGACGCCTACGTTTTCACTGACGGAATTGCCGCCCCAGCTGCCGCAGCCGAGGGTAAGAGAGGGGGCAAGCTTGAAGTTGTACAGATCGCCGATGCCGCCGTGAGAACTTGGGGTATTGACGACAATACGGCAGGTCTTCATGCGCTCGGCAAATTCGGTGAGCACCTCCGGCTTTTTCCGGGTATCCATGTAGATGGAGGCGGTGTGGCCGTATCCGCCGTCCTCAATGAGACGTTCGGCCTTGGCAAAGGCATCCGCCAGGTCAGAAGCCCGGTACATGGCCAGAACAGGTGAGAGCTTTTCGTGGGCAAACTCCTCGCTGAGCTCAACCGAATCGACCTCGCCGATGAGAATCTTGGTCCCCTCCGGAACGGTGACGCCGGCCAGCTCGGCAATCCGGCAGGCACTCTGACCCACGATCCGTGCGTTAAGGGAGCCATTGATGAGAATGGTTTTGCGTACCTTGTTCAGCTCATCCGGACGCAGGAACCAGCAGCCCCGGGCGGCAAATTCATGACGGACGCCCTCATAAATGGAGTCAAGAACGATGACGGACTGCTCGGAGGCACAGATCATGCCGTTGTCAAAGGTTTTGGAATGGATGATGGAATTGACGGCCAGAATAATGTCAGCGCTGTCATCGATCACAGCAGGGACATTGCCGGCGCCGACGCCCAGTGCCGGCTTTCCGCTGGAATAGGCGGCCTTGACCATTCCGGGACCGCCGGTGGCCAGAATGATATCTGCCTCGCGCATGAGCGTGTTGGTCATCTCAAGGGACGGAACATCAATCCAGCCGATGATTCCCTCCGGTGCGCCTGCGCGTACGGCGGCCTCAAGCACCGTTCTGGCCGCGGCAATGGTGGATTTCCGGGCACGCGGATGGGGGCTGAAGATGATTCCGTTGCGGGTCTTCAGGGCGATCAGGGCCTTGAAAATGGCCGTGGAGGTGGGATTGGTTGTGGGAATCACGGCCGCGATGACGCCGATGGGCTCGGCAAACTTCCGGATTCCGGCAGCGGCATCCTCCTCAATCACCCCGCAGGTTTTGGTGTCGCGGTAGGCGTTGTAGATGTACTCGCTGGCAAAGTGATTCTTGATGATCTTATCCTCAACAATCCCCATGCCGGTTTCCTCAACCGCCAGCCGGGCAAGCGGGATGCGTGCCTGATCTGCCGCCGTGGCAGCAGCCAGGAAGATCCGGTCAACCTGTTCCTGTGTGAAATGAGAGTAGGCTTCCTGTGCTTTGCGGACACGGGAGATTGCCTCCTCCAGTTTTTCCGGGCTGTCTACGATTTCATAAGGCGTATTTTCCATGTTGATCATACCTCAATGTTTTGATATTGCAGGCAATGTCTGAAAGCGATGCCTGCGGGCATTGGCTCTGCAAGAAACAGGGGAATCCCCTGACAGAAAATCCCCTGGTGAGGGCAAACAGAGTGTTTGTCCGGGTGGAAAATCTGATTTGTTAATATTTTAACAAAGTCGGGATACTTTGCCAACTATAAAAAAAGCATGCCGTCTATATCATTTGTGATATGGGAGTATGGAGGGATGAAATTAGGAAGGCATGGCTCTGCGCTTTGACTGAACCACTTCGGTAATGAACTGTTTATCAAGCGCGGTGAGCCGGTAGTCCGACCGGTAAATCAGCATATCCCGATACACTTCCGGATTGTCTGAGCAGGTGAGCTGAACGAGATGAAACGGTGTCAGAACTTCCTGCGGGACAGGGGAGGACCAGAGATATGCCCGGGAATTGTGCTGCAGCACGTCAAACTGAGCGGCACGGTCTGAGACAAACATACGCTGCCTGAGGGGAACCGCGTCATCCTTTGTTTCAGAGCAGACTGAATCTGTGCCGCTGATCTCAATGAACGCGTCAAGCTCTTTGAGAGAAATGGAACGGCGTCCGGCCAAAGGACTGTCGCAGCTGACCAGAACAGAACAGACAAAATCTGCCACAAGCTCTCTGCTGAGATGCTTTTCCTCCAGCAGGGCACGGATATGCTGCTCCTCCCTGAACGGATAACGGATAATTCCCAGATGGCACCTGTTCTCGGCGAGATCCTGAATTGCTTCAGTTGTGGCCCTCACCAGACAGGTAAATTCGCAGCCCTCAGTCATTCCGGCTGAAAAACGGGCAAAGGCCTCGGTCAGATAGGTGACTCCGGGAACAGAGATGGAAAAAAGCTGCTGCACCGGCGGGCTGTCGGCAAACATCTTTTCAAGATCATCAATGTCCGCAAGAACCGCCTGGGCTTTATCAACGAAACGCTTTCCCTCCGGTGTCAGGCGGACGCCTTTTGAGGAACGGATGAAGAGAGAAATCCCCAGTGTCTCCTCCATTCCCTGGATGATCCGGCTGAGATTCGGCTGGGCAATCATCAGTTCCTGTGAAGCTTTGGTGAGTGAGCCCAGAGTGGCAGTGGCAACAATGTATCTGAGGTGGAGATCGTTCATGGTGTTCAGGCAGAATCCGAGCGAATGGTGATTCTGCGTCCCTCCCTTTTTGGCCTCAATATCGGTCTTTCGCCGGATCAGCTTGGTTCTGGCTCAGATTTGACGAACCGTCGCTGAGTGACAGTTGCGCTTCATGAACTGGATCCTGATCTTTTGGCACCGCTGGTTTTCCGACACGCATATTTGACACAGGCCCAATCCTTTGTGTGAGGCGTCGGATGAATTGTTTGATTGATCTTATCATAGACACTGTTCTTTTTCAACCTGCGTTGCTGCCTAGGGCTGCGTAAAATTACTGCTAAAATTACTGCAGGTTTTTCGACACATTGCATATAAATCATAAACAATCTCCATCCCGAAAGGCGGGAAGGAGATTGGAAATTGAAGGATGTTTTCATATCATTTAACCGGCAGCTGCTTGTCAGGGCAAATTGGTGGATGCTCCAAATATTCCGCATACAAGAGAGAAAATAGATGTTTTATCTAGCATCTTTTCTTGTATGCGGAATATTTATGTTTTCAAGAAAAAGATGAGTTGTATGCCAGATATCTTTTCTCCTCAGGAACTTCATTTTAACAATGAACTATTAGAATTTTACCAGCGCAGTCATCGTTATGTTAAAAAGTTTGTGAATAACTATTGACAAAATATTTATATTGACGTAATATCATATTGTCGCTCTATATATAACGAGGTAAGATGTCAACAATTGTTAAAGTGCGCGATAAACGAACGGGGATTACATACGCTTATTCTTCCGTGTCATATTGGGACAAAGATAAAAAGCAAGGGAGATCACACAGAAAACTTCTTGGGCGTGTAGATGAAACCACCGGAGAGATCGTCCCGACAAGCGGCAGAAGAGGAAGACTTCCAAAAGGAAATGCAAAGGCCTCTGAGCCAGGTAAACCTATTGACGTAAAACAGTCGGATTCGTCATCATCTACTACTAAAGAGGCTCTTTTGCGGCAAGAACTCGAAAACAAAAACAATATCATCATCAATCAGAACAAACAAATAGCAGAACTTACTATTCAACTGCAGACAGTACAACGAGCTGTTTCGGATTTCCAGGCAACCATTACAAAGGTTTTTTCAAAGGACAAATAGAGCGGCAAAAAGGGCCCATTTCTCGCGAAATGAAGCCCACTCACACAATCGGAGTATACTTCATTTTCCAGTTTCATGCAACTATTAGAAGGAGGGATTTCATGCGGCGGCCTGCTTATGTTACTCGATATCTCCGTCCAGGCGAGACAGCTTCGTTTGAAAATGGAGCCTGGTATGCAGTTGTTCGAAAATCCCACCGAGAGGAAGGAAAGAAACATCCTGTAACCTATACTGAACGTATCGCACTCATCACTCCTGAAGGCCGGATTGAGCTAAATGCTCAGAAGGATATTATTCCTGTCAGTACTTTCAAATGCAGGGAATTTGGATTCACTTACGCACTTTCTCAGCTTCGATCAAAATGCTGGATTAATCGCATGAAAGAGGATGCATCTGCTATTTTCAGAGAAGTCATTCAGTTAGAATCGCCGTCTTCCTATTTACTCGAAGAGAAACCCCCTGTCCTTTCAAAAAATCGAAAGTTAAAGATGCAGGTTGCAGTGTTTTGGGATTATCATGACCCGGACTTGCGTAGCAATCTGCAGCCCTTAAAGGAACTACACTTATTTTCAGACAACGTTAAGCGTTACATAGAATGCCCATCTGATACACACCTCCGAATTTTTGAAACCTATGGTATAAATATAAAGGAGTGCAGTTTAACATGAAGAGCCGTTCTCAGATACTGCAAGAGCGTTATTTTCTTCACTTAAGACTGGAAACTGAGAAACAGATCAATAAAGAAATTACCTGGCTCTTTCGTGAGATGTTTCTTGATCTGTTTGCCAGCTTCAAAGAGATAGAGGATTATCGTGCTCGAGTGGATGAATACGAACTCAATCTCCTTCTTGTTCTTCTGTGCATTGGCATTTTGTGGGCTGGCAACAACGTCTCGGCCATCGAGGAAATATTGACGCTTAATATTGGCAAAGTCAGGTATTATCTTGGATTGTCTGTCGCTGAGCTGCCAAAAGTTCCCTCTGATACTACCCTTTTAGAATGCCTTGCAAAAGTGAGTTGGATTCAACTGCTCGCCTGTGTTGACGAGTGGCTTTCTAAGCATATCTCACTTTCATCCAAACATATTGCAGTGGATGGTAAGGCTATTCGTGCATGCCTAGAAAAATGCTTTGGTGGAACACATCCTCCATATATACTCAATGCTTTTGATGTAGAAAATGGGGTTCTGCGCGCTCAGATTGCCATAGATAAAAAGACTAACGAACTTGGCGAGATGAACAACCTTTTTGAGCTTCTTGATCTTAACGGGGCAACTGTAACTATTGATGCAGCCGGTACTAACAGCGAAGTTGTTCGTGCAATTGTCCAAAGTGGTGGACACTGCATTTTGCCCGTCAAAGGGAATCAGAAGACTCTCGAAGAAGATCTTCGTTTATTTTTTGATGAAGCACGTCTGTACAATACCGAAATAATACATGAGTATGATGACGAAGACAATGGAAAGCGTAAACACGGCCGTGTTGATTCCCGTAAGTATTTCATTATAACAGAAGGCGTTGAAGAGCTCCTGAAAGATACCGCATTTGAAGGCCTGTGCCACTCTGTTGGCATGGTTATCAGGGAACGGCGCATTGTTCGTCGTGATCCTGTGACAAACCAGTTAAAAATGGAGTGCTCTACACAAGAGGTCTATTACATTAGTGATTGGGATGACCGGTTATCTGCACAGGAATTTGCCGGATATGTTCGTGATCATTGGGCAGGATGCGAGATGATTCACTATGTCCTCGATACTACGTTTTCTGAGGATTTATGTCGTGTTCGTAAGGGGTTTAGCAAGCAGAACTATGCCCTTTTGAGAAGGCTCATCTATGCTATGCTGACATGGATTAAGAAGACAATTCATTACACCAAGGGATATGCTATCCTTCGACAGTCTTTAAGAGATACCTGTGGATGCATCATGATAAATAACAATGAAGGAAGCTGCGCCTCTGAGTGCCAATACAAAGCTGCTTCATAATAACTCAGGCAATTGAATATGAACCCTGGCACAGTTTCGGAGCCTGTCGATCTGGGTAAAAAGACAGGAGGGACAACTGCGCCTTTTTGACTTTCACAAGAGACGTTATTGAAGATTTTTCGCAAAGATGCTATTGTATTTGCAAAGTGATGTGCATCCCGTATGCGGATTATTGTTAGTTTTAAGTTCCACCAATTTGCCCTGTCATGGATAATCCCCCACCATACAATCAATTTGAATCGCAAATGTCTCAAAAGCCGTTTCCGCATTGTTTTCAAAAAAGCCGAAACCAATCATTGAGATCTCAAGCCTTGATGAATTCTTCGGCGAATGATTTATGTGTATAATGTACAAAATCATTCGCCGACTTTTGTTATTGACAAAAAAACGACACCGACATATAATACACAAGACCGCTAGGTCATAGCTTTGGAGAGATGGCCGAGGGGTTTAAGGCGCTGGTCTTGAAAACCAGTGATACCGCAAGGTACCGGGGGTTCGAATCCCTCTCTCTCCGCCAATTTCATATTTCACTGGCCATACGCGGAAGTACCCAAGTGGCCAAAGGGGCTCCCCTGCTAAGGGAGTAGCACTCGTGAAGGGTGGCGTGGGTTCAAATCCCACCTTCCGCGCTGTAAAGGGTTGTAGATAAACCGAAAGGTTCAGCTACAACCCTTTATTTTTGTGTTTGACGGAATATTTTCCAGGATCGGAATCAAAATAGTGCCGGTGATGGACGCTTTCAGGAATCTCCCCTTTGTCATTTGGCAAAACCCTCTCCAAGAGCTTCACGGACATCACAGACGGTCACAAATGCATTGGGGTCTTCCTCGGAGATGATCTTTTTCAGTCTCGGCATTTCGAGGCGTGAACATACGCACATGAGGGCGCCAACCGGATTCCCTGAATAGGTTCCCGTGGCCATGAACGCCGTGCAGCCGCGGCCAAGATCCCGGTGAATGCGCTCCACGATACTGTCATGCTGGCTGGTGATAATCATCAGCTGAACGGCAGTATTGAATCCCTGCACGACCATGTCCATGGCCTTTGAGGAGACAAAGCAGGCAATCAGTGCATAGCAGCCCGCCTGAAAGCCAAACTGACGGATGGCAAGGAGAATGACCAGTGAGTCGATGGCCAGCAAAATCGCCGCGATGGAAAAGACCGGAAAACGGTCATGCAGGAGCTTTGCCGCCATATCCGTTCCGCCGGTCGTCGCCCCGGCACGGACAACCATTCCGAGACCGATGCCCATCAGCAGGCCGCCAAAGACGGAGGCAAGAAGACCATCCCCGGTCAGGTCTGTATGTGGGAGCAGGTCAATGAACAGAGACAGGAGCATCATGGCCACAAAGGAACGAAGGACGAACCGCCATCCCGAATGGTGCCCGCCAAGGATGAACAGAGGCAGGTTGATGAGAAAGCTGATAAAACCGACGCCGAGCGGAAGATAGGCGGCGGCAACCGTGGCAATGCCCGTGACGCCGCCCGGAGCGATGTCATGCGGGAGAAAGAACATGGCAAATGACACGCCGGTAATCAGCGTCCCCAGCAGGACATGCAGGTATTCTGTGATCAGTTTCCGTCCTTCCCTTTTCCAGTCGATTCCGCCCGCCTGTTTCATACGCACTTCATTCAATCCTTATCCGTTCGCATATATCCATTGCCGTCACCGCGCGGCTTCCCAGATCGGCAGCTGCCTGTTCGCCCGCCAGTCCATGGTAATAGGCGCCAAGACGTGCCGCATCGGAGATCGGGCAGCCCTGTGCCAGGAGACCGGCAATCATTCCGGTCAGGACATCGCCGGATCCGCCGGTTGCCATCGCGTCCGCTCCTGTAATGTTCATGGACAGTTCCTCGCCCTGTGCAATCACCGTTGTCGCTCCCTTGAGCAGCACACAGCAGTTCATCTCGCCGGCCAGCTGCTGCGCCGATTCAACCGGGGCATCCAGAACAGACTGCACATCGGTTCCGCAAAGTTTTGCCATCTCCCCCGCGTGCGGCGTAAGAACCGTATTCTGTCCGACCTTTCCGCCGTGTCTGGCCAGCAGGAACAGGGCATCCGCATCCACAACTTTGGGAATATCCGATTCAATCAGCGGCAAAAGAGCCTGCCAGGTATCCTCGTGACGCCCGATTCCCGGACCTATGGCCAGGGCCGCTTTTCCGTTCATCAATTCCCGGAGCGCCTGTGCGGACGCTGCCTCAATATGATCAATATCGGATACCACCCGGGCCATGGCACAGGGAGCCCCTGTCTGCAGAACGGAGAGCGACGGGAAGGTGCAGGCCGCTGTGACAAGTCCCGCACCGGAACGCATCGCTGCACGGGTACAGAGAACCGCTGCGCCGCTCATTCCCTCACTGCCGGCTACCACCAGCACATGCCCGAACGTCCCCTTATGGCTGTTTCTCGGCCTGTCCGGAAGCAGTGCCGAGGCATCTTCCTTTTCAAGAATATCGATGCCCTGCGCACCATCCCATTCGTTCAGAATCCCGATATCCGAGATGGTCAGTTTTCCGGTCAGTTCCCTGCCCGGATACAGGAAATGCCCGTGTTTCGCCCGATGGAACGTCACGGTTTCCGTGGCCTGCACGCCCAGCCCCAGTGCTTTTCCGGTGGCCCCGTCCACGCCGGAGGGAATATCGACCGAAATGACCGGCAGGCCGCTGCTGTTGATCCGTTCCACAATCTCCAGCGCCGTTCCCTCAAGAGGCTTTGAAAGGCCGGTTCCAAAGAGCGCGTCCACGATTCCCGCAATTCCCTCGGGAATATCAGGGACATCACCGTACACAATCCGCATTCTGGCCCCGCAGGCGCTGAGCAGAAGGGCATTGGTTCCCGCATCCCCTTTCATCTGGGACGGGCTCTTCAGGAGCCAGACCTCTGCCTGGCCTCCCTGCTGCATCCAGAGGCGGGCCGCCGCGCAGCCGTCTCCGCCGTTATTGCCGCCCCCGCAGACAAAGAGAACGCAGGCATTTTGCGGAACTCTTTCAGCAAGCACGCGGACCACGGCCTCAGAGGCATGTTCCATCAGGAGAAGGGACGGATATCCTGTTCCATCCAGAAACGCATGCTCCATTTCCTGCATATCCTGGGGTGAAATCGTTTTAATCATGTTTCCTCCTCCCGGAAATCCCGGATGATCTGTTTCTGGCTGTCAGGCATCATTGGCCCGGTCAATCACGGCAAAGGCTGCCGCCATATTGTCCTCATGGCTGAGACTGAGGTGGATTTTTCCGCCGCAAAGCTGTCTCAGCACCGCCTCAGCCGCGCCATGGAGGATCACCTCCGGTGCGCCGTTTTCGCGGTGCACGATCTCGATCTGCTCAGGCATGACGCCCCCGGAAAAACCGGTTCCAAGCGCTTTTGAAACCGCTTCCTTTGCCGCATACATGGCGGCCGCGCTCTGCGCCGCCTGCCGTCCTTTTCCGCTGAAATAGGCGATTTCCTGTTCCGTATATACACGCCGGTTAAAATGGTCTTTCTGAATGGCTTTTTCAATCCGGTCGATCCGGCACAGATCCACACCGATGCCGACCGTATCAGACATAGCCCATCAGCCCCCGCACCGAAACATCCCCGGCCATGACCTCGCGCACTGAGCCGGATTCCGTTCTGACCATCAGCACGCCATCCTCCCGGATCTGCTCCGCCGTGCCGGTAAAGGTTTCCCCCACAGCCTGTACCGAGACCGGGTGTCCCAGTGTCACGGAAAGTGTCTCATAAACGGACATGAATGATCCGTCGTGCAGGAGGTTCTCCGTTTCCTCTGTGGCACGCATGACGGCCTTTACAATCTCCACCCGTGAACAGGGATGCCCCAACTCCAGATCCAGAGAGGTGGCCGTTGCGCGGATTTCCTCGGGGATGTCCATCAGATGGACATTGATGCCTGCCCCCGCCACGATATAATGCACATTCTGCTCATCGGCATCCATTTCCAGCAGAATGCCGCAGACTTTTTTCCCGTTAACGACGATGTCATTGGGCCACTTGATTCCGGCCTCAAGACCGGTCACCTGACGGATTCCCTTTGCCACGGCAACAGATGCGGCCAGGGAGAGCAGGGCAACCTTTGCCGGCGGGATCTCCGGCCGCAGGAGCAGTGACATGGCGATGGAGGTATCTTTGGGAGTCAGCCAGCCTCTTCCTCTGCGGCCGCGTCCGCCGGTCTGCTCATTGGCCACGACCAGCGTTCCATGGCCGGCTCCATCTGCCGCCATCGTTCTCAGTACCCGGTTGGTTGAATCCACACTCTCATAGCAGAATACCTGACTGCCGGCCCACTTTGTTTCAAGTCCATAGGTAATCAGTGAGGACATCAGGACATCCGGCACATGAACAAGAAGGTATCCCTGCCGATCCAGGGAATCTATGACAAAACCGCGTTCCCTCAGTGCGGTAATCCTTTTCCAGACGGCAGCTCTCGTGATGCCAAGCGCTTTGGAAATCCTCGCCCCTGAGACGATCTCCCCCGGCAGCAGCGCTTTCAGAATATCATCCATCGCACCCATACTCCGTTCTCGTTTTTTGGTCATTTTATCAAAAAGCACCACCTGATTCAATATATCCGCCGGATTTCATCCGTTCATCGGGAAAAAGACCGGCATCGAAGGCAGATCCCTCAGCGCAGGCCCCGGCTCCCCGCAGGAACGCGCGTTTCAATCTGTTTTCACCTGTCAAACGGCATTCCGCCGGCCTCCTTCTGAAACCGCCCCACTTGAACACCTTTTTCGCCGGTGATATAATACGGTATGGATTTTCGTTGTCTTTTGGCCGCTGTTTTATCCGGTCGGAAAACGTTTTCGCCATCTGAAACGGGCAAGGCCATCCATAACGAAAGCCGAAATATATTTGTTGGGGGATTTTACCTATGAAAAAGAACATTGCTGAGGCAATCGGCACGGCTGTTCTGGTCATTGTCGGCTGCGGAACTGCCATGCTCGTCGGGTGCGATGCCGCAAGCGGCAGCGGATACCTGCTCACTGCTCTGGCCTTCGGTCTGACCATCGTGGCCATGGCCTACTCCATCGGAAACATCTCCGGATGCCATATCAATCCGGCCGTTTCCCTGGCCTTCCTGCTTCGCGGTGACATCACCGTCAGTGAATTCATTTCCTACTGTGTTTCCCAGTGTGTGGGCGCGCTCTGCGGCTCTTTCGTGCTGGCTGGCATCTTTGGTGCCGGACATGTCACGGATGCCACCGGCGGATTTGGCGCAAACGGCCTTGCCGGTGTGAACGGCAGCGTTGTTGCCGGTCTCCTGGTTGAAATCGTGCTGACCTTTATCTTTGTCATGGCCATCATGGGCGTCACCTCCAAGAAGGCGAACCACGGCTCCTTCGGCGGTCTGGTGATCGGCCTGTCTCTTGTTCTGGTGCATATTCTGGGAATCGGCCTGACCGGCACCAGCGTAAACCCCGCCCGCAGCGTCGGCCCTGCCATTGTGGCGGCCATTAACGGAAATGCCGCACCGCTTGCCTCCCTGTGGGTCTTCATCGTCGGACCTCTGGTCGGCGCCGCTCTGGCGGCCCTGGCCTATAAGGCACTCGAAGACTAATCCGTACCTGCTCTCAGCCGTCCTGTGGACGGCTGTTTTTGTTTTGGCGGCAGCCGCACTGAACCGGACCCCTTTCCTGTTTCTTGCCAAAGCTTCTGTTTTCTTTTATAATACACGTCGGATTCAGTTCCCACTTTAGTTATTGAGGTGATTCAGTTGGCTGAAATCAGCCCGATTGTGACCGCTTTAAAGCAGAATATTGCCCAGGCCGTCGTTGGAAAAGACGACGTGGTCGAACTCATGCTCACCACCTTGCTCTGCGAGGGCCATCTGCTGATTGAGGATGTCCCCGGGGTCGGAAAAACCACCCTGGCCTCCGCGCTTGCCAGGTCCCTTTCCTGTACCTTCAGGCGCATTCAGTTTACCCCGGACATTACCCCCTCCGACATTACCGGATTTACCATGCCCAACCTGAACGGAGAGATGCAGTACCGCCCCGGTGCCGTCATGAGTCAGATTGTCCTGGCGGATGAAATCAACCGGACCTCTCCCAAGACGCAGTCCGCCCTCCTTGAGGTCATGGAGGAGCATCAGGTCACCGTCGATGGGGTAACCCATCGGATGGAACGGCCCTTCATGGTCATGGCGACGCAGAACCCGGTAGATTTCGTCGGCACCTACCCGCTGCCGGAGGCACAGATGGACCGCTTCCTGATGCGCATTTCCATCGGGTACCCCAGCGAGGCGGATGAGGCGGATATTCTGGAACGTTACAGCATGCCCACGCAGCCCATGCATCAGGTAGCGCCGGTCTGCACCGCCCAGGACATCATCAACCTGCAGCAGCAGGTCAAGACGATTTACTGTTCCCGGGAGGTGCGCGCGTACATCGTTTCACTCTGCGCCGCCACCCGCAAGGTCAGCACCCTGACCCTTGGCGCCAGCACCCGGGCGGCAATTGCCCTTTGCCATGCCGCCCAGGCCAATGCCCTGCTCTCCGGACGGGACTATATCATTCCGGAGGATGTTCAGCACCTTTACATGCATGTTCTGGCCCACCGGCTGGTTCCCTCCGCAGAGGCGCGGATGGCAAACCTGACCTCCGAACAGATCCTGGCCGGCATTATGAAACAGGTGCGCATTCCGGTAAAAATGCGATGACCGTTCGTGGCTTTCTGACGCTCATGGTCGGAGCGACGCTGATTCTGATCGGCCTCTCTACCGGAAACAGCGCCTGCATGCTAACCGGGGGAATTGCAGCCTCTGCCCTGAGTCTGATGTTTCTCAGCATCCTGATATCTGCCCTTTCCCTTCGGGTTACCCAGCAGATTTCCCCTCAGGAGGTGCTGAGGCAGAACACGTGCCAGCTCAATACCCGCTTTTTCATGCTCTCTCTTCTGCCTCTGGCCCCGCTGGTCATGGATGTCCAGCTGCCCTCCGGCCGTCATTCCGCCTACCTGATCCACCCCCGGCCCTTTGGTCATACAGATGCCACCAATGAATTTGTCTGTCCGCATGTCGGCGAGTTTTCCGTCGGCATCCAGACCATTACACTGCACGACAGTCTGGGGATGTTCCGGTTCAGCCGCCATGTGAAGGGACAGGAAAAGATTCGCATCCTCCCCCAGGCTGCCGCCGTCTCGCCCGTCCCCATCAAGCCGGGCAGCGAAGAGGGACCCGCTTCGGCCTATGCGACCACGGACTATACCACGCCGGACAGCATCCGCGGCTGGGTAGAGGGAGATGAGCTCAAGCGTGTTCACTGGAAGCTCTCTGCCAGCCGGCGCACGCTGCTGGTGCGAACGTATGAACAGCAGAACCGGCCGGATACCCTGATTCTCCTTAACACGGGCGGCATTGATCCGGAAAATCTGCGCTCCGCCTTTGTCATAGACGCCCTCACGGAAAGCTGTGCCGGAACAGTATCACACCTGCTGAGTGAAAACCGGCCGGTCTGTATTCCCATTACCCGAACCGGCGGCGAAATTCGGGGCGAAAGCATGCGGGCCTTTGACAGCATTCAGCGAATGCTCGCCCAGCTTGAATTCACGGCCCAGGATCTCTTTCCCGAGACCCTTGAACTGGCCGCTCCGCGGCTGCAGCGCTCCGGCACGCTCCTGATCTTTTCCCCCGTCATTACACCGCATATTACCGAGGCAGTTATCCGCCTGTCCCTGTTTGGCACAGGCATCCGCTTTACCCTTGCCTGCCGTGAGGAAATCCCCAAAAACGAAATGAAACTGCTTCAAATGCTTGTTGCCGCCAATATTGAAACATTTCAGGTGTCGATATCATAATGAATGGTTCTGTATTTCAGTTTCGAAAGCATTCTTTCTATGCCCTTCTGCTCTCGCTGTGCCTCAGTTTCGGGCTGGCCTGTCCGCTCCATCTGATTCTCGGGCTGACCCCCCGGCCGTTGCTGGTGCTGGGAATTTCTCTGGGGGTTTCCATTCTGTTCTTTCTCTCCCGGGGAATCCGGCACCTCAAACTGCTCCCCTATCCGTTGATTCTCGGTCTTTCGGCCTATATCCTGTTCATTCACAGAGGGGATGCCATTCCTTTCTGGAACGCGCTGATTCTGACCCTGAACGGATCACCGGCGCCGCTTTCAGCCTGGTCCTATCCGCTGACCATTCTGCTGACACTGTTCCTTTCCACCGTCGCATGCGCCGTTGCTGCCGGAGAGGAGCCCTACCTCTCCATCCTGCCTCTTTCCCTGCTCATTTTCATCCCCATTGCCATGGGAAAGAGCGGCATCAGTCCGTTATGGCTTCTGCCCTGCATTCTCGCCATCCTGCTCTCTTTCCGTGAAAGCAGCACACGGTATCTTGCCTCCATCCTCTCTGCCGCAGCGGCCATCGCGCTGGCTATGTTCCTTATGCCCCTGCTCCCTGCAGGCAATTCCGCTTTGGAATCGGTCGCCGGCAATGTCCGCAAGGCCATCGATGATTATCTGTTCTTTACCGATGCCAGAACAACCTTTTCCCTGTTCAGCACCGGCTGGCAGCCCTACGGAGCCAACCGCCTCGGCGGCAGGGTATCTCCCTCCGATTCGAAAGTCATGCAGGTTTTTGCCAGCGGACCCGTTCTGCTGAGAGGCACCGCACTCAACGAGTATGATGGTTTTTCCTGGCAGGATACCATCGGCGGGCGCCGTTACCTGTTTATCGATCCAAGGTTCATCACCCTGCGGCGGAATCTGTTCGATTCCAACCGTCCGGCGAAATCCATTTCCTCCCGTTTCCCCGCGGAGGAATCCATCCGCGTGTACATGGAATCGGACAGTTCCAGCACGCTTTTTGTCACCCAGCGGTTCAGCAGCCTCAGCGGTCAGGGAATTGTTCCCTATTTTTCCCCGGCAAGCGAGCTGTTTGCCACCGATTCCCTGACCGCCGATACCCTGTATGATTTTAACGGGATCCGGCTGACGGCGCAGACGGAAGGCATTCGTGATCTCGTCCTTGATGCCGCCGCCTCCTCTGATTCCTGGCTGGAGGAAACCATTCGGGAACAGTATCTTTCCGTTCCTGAAATCGTGGAGGAGGACGTGTACCGGCTGGCGGGTGAGATCACGTCAAATGCCCGGACGGATTTCGACCGGGCTCTGGCCCTTTCCACTTACCTTTCCACACACTACCAATACACGCTGGATCAGGGGGAACCGCCCGCCTCGCGGGATTTCGTTTCCTGGTTTCTGCTTACGGAAAAACGCGGCTACTGTACCTCTTTTGCCAGCAGCCTTGCCATCATGGCCCGGATCATTGGTCTGCCGGCCAGATACATTGAGGGATATACGGCACGGCCCGGTCAGGACGGAATTGCCTTCGTGACACAGGAAAATGCCCATGCCTGGTGTGAAATCTATTTTTCCGGCTTTGGCTGGCTTCCCTTCGATCCTACTCCCGGCCCCAATTCCGGAAGTGACAACAGCGGTGCAGGCCTGCCCGAGAATTCACCCAGTCCATCTCCGTCTCCTTCTCCGTCACCCTCTCCCTCTCTCCCGCCGGACGCCACACCTACCCCCTCTCCGTCCCCGGCAAATTCCCAGGATCCCTCCCCGACCCTTTCTCCCACTCCGACGCCGACACCCACGCCTACACTGAAGCCGACGCCCACCGTTCCGCCGGAGGATCCGGAGAATGAGGATAATCCCCGGGACCGCCTGATCTTTTTCCTACTTCTTTTCCTTCTTCTTTTGCTTCTGATTGCCCTTGCCGCCCTGCGGCTGTACACCTCAACGCCCGGCTATCTCTGTCAGCGGCAAAAGGGGCGCCGGAATGCACTGCTTGTCTATTACGCGGCAGTTCTGCAGGTTCTGCGCTGCATGCGCATTCATCCGGACAGCGGCGAGGCACCCGCCACTTTCCTTGCACGGATTCCCCGACTGCTGCCCGAACCCATCCGGACAGACGCGTTCAGTGATTCCGTCTGTCATGCCGGTTACAGTCCCCGCAAGCCTTCCCCTGAAGAGCTTGAGCAGGCAGAGGAATTTTATCGGTCACTGACCGGACAGATGTCGATTCCGGCACGTCTGCGTCTTCTCAAAGACCGGCTCCTTCATGGCCTTCCCATGAAATCTCTTTCATAAATCCGCGGCAGAAAGTCAATCTTTCTGCCGTTTTCTCTGTTGGCTGCCTGCCCGGTTTGACCGAAAAATGACCCTGTCACGCTGCCTGCCGCAATAGGGCAAGGGGGCGCTGTCCGGAAAATCGAATTTATGCATTGACAAGCTGTCTATATTCACCTATACTACCATGGCACTTGATCCTGTTACAATTAACAGCGTTCGGCAGGATCTGACAATTATTCACAGGTAGGAGTTTTATTTCTGATGATCGAGCAGTGGCATATGCCTGTTTCCGGTCTGCGTCCCGATTTCAACCGCCGCATCTATATCTGTCAACCGTCCGGGTATGACGAGCAGCCGGAAAAGTGTTACCCTGTATTTTACCTCTTTGACGGCCAGAATCTCTTTTTTGATGAAGATGCCTGTTTTGGTAAATCCTGGAACCTGGGAAGATTCATGGAGGAATCCCGTGCGGAATGCATTCTTGTCGGGATTGAAAGCAGTCCTTTCGGAAATGACCGTCTATGTGAATACTCCCCTTTTTCCTATACAGAAGAAGAACTCGGAACCATCGACAAGCGCGGTGATAAGACCATCCGGTTTATCCTTGATGAACTCAAGCCCAGAATCGACAGCTGCTATCGGACCATTCCCGATCGGGACCATACCTATATCGGCGGTTCTTCCATGGGCGGTCTGATCAGCCTGTACGCCGTTACCGCTTACAATGCGTTTTTCTCAAAAGCACTGTGCCTTTCGCCCAGTCTCTGGGTACATCCGAAAAAGGTCCGGAAGATGCTTCGGAAGACCTCTCCGCAGCCTCATACCCAGATCTATATGGATTATGGGTCCGAGGAACTCGGCAATCACGAGCACAATCGTGAAGCCCTCCTTGAGGCCGCTTCCCTTCTGCTCAATCTGGGCGTGGATCTGACGTTTCGCATCGAACCGTACGGGACCCATTCAGAGGCATCCTGGGAACAGCGGATTCCCATATTCATGCGCTGCCTCGGCATTGCCTGAAATCTGTCAAATATACGCAGCGGAAGAGCAGCGGTGCCGGCAGAGCAAGTCGCTGCTCTTAAAGAAGGAGCCCTGTCGCGCCGCGACAGCCTGTAAACATCCAGACCTCATGCAATGCCGCTCCGGCAAATGATCACTGTGAGGACTGAAAAGGAGACCCGAACCATGGAAGTACGTTATTACAAAGAATATTCACCCGCGCTCGGCCGCGATATGGAGTTCAAGGTATATGGCCATCAGGGAAAACCCGTACTGTTCATTCCCTGTCAGGCCGGACGTTTCTATGATTTTGAGAATTTCCATATGACCGATGTCTTTGCGCCCTGGATTGACAGCGGAAAGATTACCGTCTATTCCATTGATACCATTGACAATGAAACCTGGGCAAATAAAGGCGGCGACCCCCGCTGGCGCATTGAGCGTCATGAGGCGTGGTATCATTACATTGTCGACCAGATGGTTCCGCGTATCGGAGACCTCTCCGGTGAACGGAATCACTCCTATACCCCCATCATGACCTTTGGCTGCTCGCTGGGCGCCATGCACGCCGCCAACCTGTTTTTCCGGCGTCCGGACCTTTTTGATTCCGTACTGGCGCTTTCCGGAATCTATGATTCCCACGACAGTTTCGGGGATTACATGGATGATCTGGTTTACATGAATTCTCCCTGCGATTATCTCTCCGGCATGTCCCCCAATCATCCGTGGATTCATATGTACAACGAACGCCGGATCATCATCTGTGTGGGACAGGGCGCCTGGGAGGATATCCTGAAAGAAAGTACTGCCCGGCTGAAAGGCGTCCTTGAGAGCAAAGGCATTAATGCCTGGGTGGATTTCTGGGGATTTGATGTCAATCATGACTGGGACTGGTGGTACAAGCAGACCGCCTATTACCTGCCTTTCCTGATGGGAGAAGCCTGAAAAAGCAGCTCTGCCGCCCAGTGTCAGAGAATCCGAATCCGTCAGCTCAGACAAATAATAATGTTGAGGAGGAGCGGCCCTGTCGCACAGCGACAGGATGGCAATCCAGGCCTCGTGCAATGCCGCTCCCGTAAATGACCCGAGTTGAGGCCTGCAAAGGAGTCGCCCTGTCGCGAAGCGACAGTTCGTCAAATCCAGGCCTCAGACAAAGCAGCTCCGGCTATAGACCAAAATTGAGGCCCAAAGGAGGTCCATTTATGCAGAACTTTATCTTTATCTCGCCGAATTTTCCGACTAATTACTGGAAATTCTGCTCTGAACTGCAGAAAAACAACGTCCGCGTTCTCGGTATCGGGGATTGTCCGTATGATCAGCTCATGCCCGAACTGCGCGGCTCTCTGACGGAGTATTACAAGGTTTCCTCGCTTGAAAACTATGAGGAAGTTTACCGGGCAGTTGCCTTTCTGATCTTCAAGCACGGAAAAGTGGACTGGCTCGAGAGCAACAATGAATACTGGCTTGAGCGGGATGCCGCCCTGCGCACCGCTTTCAATATCACCACCGGTTTTCATACGGAGGATATGCGGGCAGTCAAGCTGAAATCCGCCATGAAGGAATACTACGCAAAAGCCGGTATTCGCACTGCCCAGTGGCATCTGGTGGACAACTATGATTCCTGCAGAAACTTTATCGAGCAGGTCGGCTATCCGGTCATTGTAAAGCCGGACAACGGTGTCGGCGCCAATCATACATATAAACTCAGCAACGATGCCGAACTCGCTGCCTTCCTGACCGAAAAGCCGGATGTGCAGTTTATCATGGAGGAGTTCGTGCGCGGCACTGTTCATTCCTATGACGCCATCATCGGACCGGATGGAAACCCGATGTTTGAAACCGGAAATGTCACCATGGATTCCATCATGGATATCGTCAATACCAACGGGAACTCCTGCTATTACATTGAGAAATACCTGCCGGATGACATTCGGGATGTCGGCCGGCGCACTGTGGCCGCTTTTGGTGTACGCAGCCGTTTCATTCATTTCGAGTTCTTCGTTCTGGATGAGGATCAGCGTCTGGGCAAAAAAGGCGATATTCTCGGTCTTGAGGTCAATATGCGTCCTTCCGGCGGTTTCAGCGCAGACATGTTCAACTTTGCCAATTCAATCGATGTCTATAAAATCTGGGCGGACATGGTCGCCTATGGCAGCACCCTGATTTCCTCGGAAGGCCGTGAGCATTTCTACTGCTGCTACTGCGGACGCCGTGACGGACTCCATTTCGTCATGGATCATGAGGCCATCATGCAGAAATACGGAAGCCGCATCAAAATGGTTCAGCGCATTCCGAAAGCCCTTTCCGGTGCCATGGCTGACATGATGTATCTGGTCAATGTCAACACCCCGGAGGAAAAGGCCGAATACTATCATGACCTCCTGGAAACCTGCTGAGTCATGACCGATGACAACCGTCATCTGAAAGCCGTTTTCCTTTCTCCCCGATTGAAGCTGAAAAGCGGCGATGCCTGGCATCGCCGCTTTTTAAACATGTTCAGTTCACGCCGGTCTGTCATCCGCGGGCCTGACTCATATACCGGTCAATTTCCCTCATCCGGTCACTCTGCGCCACGCCAAACGGGCACCGCCGGTCACAATGCCCGCAATGGACACAGTCACCGGCCGTTTTGGCCAGCGTCCGGTAATGCTCCGCTGCCAGCTTATCCCCTGCCCGGACCAGATCATAATACTTGTTGATCAGGCCGATCTCCAGTCCCTGCGGACAGGGCTTGCAATGATTGCAGTACACGCATTTTCCTGTCGCCTCAACCGGTGCAAAGGAGGCAATCACGCTGTAATCCGTCTCCTCCTCTGACGCCTGTTCATATGCCAGCAGTGTCTTCACCTCTGCCACGCTCTGTGCCCCGGGCAGCACCGTCATCACCCCGGGCTTGTCCAGTGCGTACCGGATACACTGGTACGCTGTCAGGGCCTGTCCAAACGGCGACTGTGCCGCATCCAGAAGCTGCCCACCGGAAAACGGTTTCATCACGGAGATGCCGATTCCCTCCCTCTGGCATCTGGTATAGACCTCTGTCCGTTCGCTGACGCCTCCGTTGGCAAATTCCCCATGGCCATAATCATACGCCGGATTGACGGAGAACATCAGCATATCCACCGATATCTCATCCAGAATCTGTCGGATCACTGCCGGCGTATGCGAGGACAGCCCCAGATGACGCACCATGCCCTGCTCCTGCAGAGAACGGATATACCTGTAAATGCCGTTTTTCTGATACGTTTTCCAGTCCGCCGCCTCGTCCTGACAATGGATAAAGCCATAGTCAATATAATCCGTTTTCAGTTCCCGCAGCTGCCAGTCCACCGACCGCTTCACGGTCTCAAGATCCAGTGACCAGCCATAGGTTCCTTTGGAATAGTCCGCACCGAAGTGAATCTGATACAGTACCTGTTTCCGAACATCTGCCAGCGCCTCGCCCCACAGGGTAAACGCTTTTCCATCCCCTGCCGCAAGGTCATAATAGTTGATCCCGCCCTCGTACGCGGCACGAAGCGTGGCTATCGCCTCATGATGATCCGCTTTGTACAGATAAGCGGATCCCAGGCCAATCTCACTGATCCGGTCTCCGGTCTTTGCATGTTTTCTGTATCGCATTTTCAAATCCTTTCCAGGCACAAGCCCGATCTTTTCTGCATTCAAAATCAGCTGTCCGCTGCAGATATCCTGCATCCATGGGAACAAAGACGCAAAATGACTGTTCCATCATCTCAGGTACTTCCGTTCCGGAAAGTCAAAGAGATGCTGCGGATGATATTGCCCATCCGAAGCTTTGTCCGTTTCGCCCTGCCCGTTCCGGAGATCTGTCAGTTCTTTCTCCAGAAAACAGGAAATCATTGATATCTGTCAATTGCAAAAGTAACTTCCACTTTGTACGAGTAAATTCCACCTTTTTTGCTGGTAGGAAAAGAACTTGATCCGAAGACTTATTCCATGTTCAGAGTTCTTACACCAAATGCAAAAGAAGAAGATGTGAGACTTTTCAGCAAAATGGCGATGCAAAAGGATGACGCCAGAAAAGCACTCGAATCTCATAGAAAAACAGCATGAGACTTGGGTTTATACCACAGCTGATCTCAAAGTAACAGGGGGACACCAGCTGCCTGCTCTTTTCATAACAGACAATCATCGAACCTGACGAGGGCACCCCGTCAGGTTCGATGTTTTTTCGTTATAAGAAAACAAAGGAACGTGATTGCGTGACAGTTCACACGATGAAAGCCGGTGAGGCATCCCGGCAATTTCTTCCGCAAAAACGCTCTCTCCCCATTTTCCTGTTGGACGCTGAACCAGCGCATCCGGAAGAACCGGTCCAGGCCGAGGAACATCTCCCAGGCCGACCTCATCCGCACGAAAGTATCTCCTCAGAGGCCATCATATTGGGTCTGAATTGATGTAACCGCAGCACATTCACTGAATTCCTGCCAGTTCACGGATCACCTCGCCGGCCATAATCAGACCGGCAGCCGACGGAACAAAGGCAATGCTTCCGGGCGCCGGATGATACCTGCCCGGATTATCCGGCTGTTCCTGATCAGAAACGGGTTTCAGCGATGTCCTCGGCGTTTCCCGGGAATACACGACTCTGAGATGCTCGATTCCCCTTTTGCGCAGCTGCTGGCGCATCACTCTGGCCAGCGGGTCTACGGAAGTTTTGCTGATGTCACATACCTCAAACTGCGTGGGATCCAGTTTGTTTCCGGCCCCCATGGCCGCAATGAAGGGCACGCCCAGCCGGGTGCACCGCTCCGCCAGCATCAGTTTGGCTGCCACCGTATCAATGCAGTCAAGCACATAATCATACCGGGTAAGATCGATTTCATCTGCGTTTTCCGGAAGGTAAAACATCGGCCATGTCTCAACCCGGCAATCCGGATTGATGTCCAGAAGGCGCTGTCTGGCTGCATCCACTTTCAGCATGCCCAGCGTGCTGTTCAGGGCAAACAGCTGGCGGTTCAGATTGGAGAGCACCACCCGGTCATTGTCGATCAGATCGATTGCACCGATTCCCGACCGGACCAGTGCCTCCGCCGCATAGGAGCCCACTCCGCCGATTCCAAATACGGCTGCCCGTTTCCCGGCAAGCCGGTCAATGCCTTCTTTTCCGATAAGGCGCTCTGTCCGTGAAAGCTGTTCTCTGTCCACTCTCTCACTCTCCCCGTCATCAAATGATCAGCCTGAGATCCGCCTCCCGCTCCTGGATCTCCTGCAGAAGGGCAATCTGATTCCGCGCTCTGACCAGGTTATGCTCGGGATACGCCGTCTTATAATACACATCCCCATTCAGATAGTCCGTCATGAAGCGCATCGCCTGTTCGAGGGTAATCACATAGATTCCATCCGGGAGGAGCTTCCGTTCATTCTCTGTGAGAATGCCGCCTGCCTCTTCCAGATACCCCTGCGCAAAAGCCGCTGCTTTTTCAAGAGACAATGCGACTTTCGAAAGATCCGGCTCATCCTCCGCCGCCTCACTGGCGCCGGTTCGGATTCCGTCACCAAAATCGTACGCAACAAAGCCCGGCATCACGGTATCCAGATCGCACACACAGATCGCCCGGCCACTGACTGTGTCCAAAAGAGCATTGCTGGTTTTTGTATCATTGTGCACAACGCGCCTGGGCAGCCGTCCTGCTTCAAATTCCTTTTCAAACAGATCTGCCCGGTCCATACACTGCATCAGCGAGACGAGTTCCAGAACCACCGTCTTTTTCCGTCCACAGGCATCCCTGTCCATGGCAAGCATAAACTGGGTGACCCGGTCGACGGTATCATGAAAGGCAGGAATGGTCTCATGGAGCGAATCGACCGGAAATCCGGACAACCGCCGTTCAAAGCGCCCGAAAGCCAGACCGGTTTCATAAAGCTCGTTAAGCGACGCCGGCTGTCCGCAGGCGCTGGTGTGATCGATAAAGGCATACATGCGCCAGAACCGGTCCTGCTCATCCCGGTACCAGGTTTCCCCGCCTGCTGCCGGAATCAGCGTCAGCGTTTCCCTCATGGGGTCCCCGTTTTCGCGTATAATCTGCTCTTTCAGATAGGCGGTCACACGTTCAATGTTATGCTGAACTTCCTCCGGCTTTTTAAACACTTCCGTATTCACCCGCTGAAGAAGGTAGGCATTTCCTTCCCGCGTGTCAACCCGATAGGTATCATTGATGATTCCTGTACCGAAAGGCTTTATATCAGAAACCTCACCGGAAACCTGAAAGTGTCCGGCAGTCGTCATTACGTTCATGGCGGTTTCTCCTCGAGTTTCATTGCTGGTCTTATGTCCAGGCAGCCTGGCAGGGCTCCGGATTTATAGGCTTTCGCCTCGCGGCCGGGCCATTCCTTTTCGGGCTTCAATGGCTGGCCGTATCCCTGGACTGCTTTGCAAGGCTCCGAAGCAGCTCGGCTGTCGACTTCTGACACGACTATTTCTTTCCCTGTATTATAGCGGTCCGGCCAGATTATGACAACAGGTGAAAATGAATCAATCATTTTTGTCAGTCTTTACAATATCCCCTCAGATAAGTTATAATAGGTACACATGGAACAGACGTTCCAGAATAATTCAAGGAGGATCTGAAGAATGAAAAAACTGGTTGCTCTTATTCTGGCCGTAACCGTGCTGCTCAGCGTTGCCGTTCTGGCAATGGCGGATGACATTACGCTTGATGTCATCATTGCACAGTATGGACCTAAGACACAGGACTGGTTCCTGGGAACCGCCATGGACGGCTCCAACTTCAAAGCCAAATTTGAAGAGGCCAACCCCGGCGTCAAGCTTAATCTTGAAGTCGTGTCCTGGAATGACCTTTACACGGTCGTCTCTACCCGCATCAGCAACAACAATGCTCCAGACATCCTGAACATTGACGTGTTTGCGGATTATGCCAATGAAGGCCTGCTCCTCCCGGTCAGCGACTACTGCCCGGAAGAACTGTACAAGGACTTCTTCCCCAGCTTCATTCAGGAATCCGTGATTGACGGAACCGTATGGGCCGTTCCGGATCTCGCATCCGCCCGTGCGCTCTATTACAACGTGGACCTGCTGAAGGAAGCCGGCGTCGAAGCCGTTCCCACCACCTGGGCCGAACTCGAAGATGCCGCACAGGCCATCGTCGACTTCTACGGCGGCGAAGTGTATCCCTGGGGCATCGACATGACCACGGATGAAGGCCAGGCGGCTTTTGCCTACTACACCTGGGCCAACAACGGCGGTTTCGTTGATGAAAAGGGCGACTGGGCACTCAACAGCGACGCCAACGTCGAAGCAATTGAGTATGCGCTCAGCCTGGTCAAAAATGGCTACACCAACCCGAATCCGGCTACCCAGACCCGTTACGATCTGCAGGATATGTTCGGCGCCGGCAAGCTGGCCATGGTCATCGCGCCCAACTCCGTACCTGCCTATATCGCTGAAAAAGGTTATACCGGCGTCAACTTTGCCACCGCTTCCATTCCTCACAACGAGGGTGCCAGCTCCAGTTCCGTCGGCGTCATGGACCGCATCATGGCCTTCCGCGATGACAGCGCTGATCAGGCTGCCCGCAACGAAGCCATCGGCAAATTCCTGACCTTCTTCTATGATCCCGCCAACTATGTCGGCTGGGTCTCCATGGAAGGCTTCCTGCCCGCCGTCAATTCCGCTGTGGGTGCTCTGGTTGAATCCGATCCTTCCTTCGAAGCATGGCTGAGCGTTCTTGACAGCGCCAAGTTCTATCCGACCACCAAGGCGGAGTGGAACGACGTGAAGCAGGGTGTTATCGCCGTGGAGCAGAGCGCTCTTACCGGCGGCGACGTCCGTCAGCTGCTCGACGAACTCCAGGCAAAGGTCAGTGCCAAATAACTTCTCCTCGTTTCGGGAGGTCGGGTTTCCCGGCCTCCTTTTCTGCTCATTTGAGAGGTGAACGCTTTGAATAACATTTTCGTCCGGCACAAATGGGATCCATATCTCTGGATTCTCCCCAGTGTTCTTCTCATGCTGATTTTTGTCATTTTCCCCATCGGTATCGTTTTCCGTCTCGCATTCAGTGATATCAGCCGGGCCGGTGTCGTTGGCGAATTTATCGGTCTTGGCAACTTTATCAGCGCTGTTTCCGCCCCCGTTTTTCCCACCGTCCTGATGAATACCCTCATCTGGGTTGTTTCGGTGGTCGGTCTTTCCACCCTTATCGGATTTACCGCGGCCATGGTTCTCAACCAGCCGTTTTTCGGGCGTAAAATTGCCCGGTCCATCATCGTCTTTCCCTGGGCTGCCTCACTGGTCATCCAGGCCTCGGTCTGGAACTACATTATTAAGATGGAATATGGCAACCTGAACAACATCCTGCTGAATTTCGGCGTCATCAAAAATGCCATTAACTGGCGAGCCACTTATCAGATTGAGTTTATCTGGGAATGTGCCATCGGCATCATTGTTACCATTCCTTTTGTCACTTTCACCGTGCTCTCCGGCCTGCAGTCCATTGATTCATCCTACTATGAGGCTGCAACGGTTGACGGAGCCTCCTTTGGTCAGAAGCTGTTCAACATCACCCTTCCCCTGGTCCGCCCCTCCCTGACCGTCAGTACGGTGCTTAATATAATCTATGTTTTCAACTCTTTCCCGATTATCTACACCATTACCAAGGGTGCCCCGGCCAACAAGACTGACACCATGGTTACCTATCTGTACATGCTGGCATTTTATGACCAGAAAAAAGGACCGGCAACCGCCCTCTCCGTCATTGGTTTTCTCATTCTCTGCCTTGCCTCCAGCATCTACATGATCGTCACCATGCGAAAGGAGGAGGCACTGTGATCAAAGAACGACGGCTTATCGCCTCTTTCTGCTTCGTCTCCTTTCTGTTTCTCCTGCTGATTCTTTTCCTGCCGCTGTTCAGCTTTCAGAGCGCCCTGTACACCAAACGCTCCGCCAACACTTTCGTCGGAGATGAAAAATACCTCGCGGTCCGTGCGGAAATCGAATCCGAGGCAGCCGCGTATCAGGAAAAGGGAATTGAGACCACCATTTCCGAACAGGTGACGGAGCGAACCAACAGCAAGGGAAAGAAAACCTCCATGGTAGCCTTTTCCCTGCTCTCAACGGATATCCGCAGCGGATGGCAGCTTCTGGCCTCTCCTTTTGCGTGCGGCCGCATTCTCTTTCTCTGCCTCATCCTATTTGGCATTCTGCTTCTTTTTCTCTGCCTGGGTCTGGTCACTGCCGGAGGAACCGCCGTCCGCAAATTCAAGCCTTTCCATCATTTTCTTCTGGATATCCCGATTGCCGCATCCGTGCTTCTCCTTTTCTGCGTTCCTGCTTTCGCATTGTCACTCAATCTGACCTTTGGCCGGAATGTGACCCTCGCGCTTTCGCAGAACCTGTCTGAAAGTGACAGTGCCGCTCTGTTTTCGGGTCTGGATCAGTTCCTGTTTGGCGGTATCGCCGGCGACAAACTGGCCGACATGCTGGGAACCTTTTCCTTCCGGCTGAATCCGGTTTACTGGTGTCTCCTGGCCCCCGTGGTAATCACCCTTGTCTGTACGCTCAAACTTCGGTTCGGACAGATCCGGCATCCTTTTCTCCGTCTTCTCCTTTACCTGACGGTGGTTGCTTTCTCCCTGTTTATCCTTTATCCGTTCTTTGTCATGTTCATCACCGCGTTCCGCAGCAATGCGGAAACCACCGACATGTACTTCCTGCACGTTCTGCCGACGAAGTGGATCTGGTCAAACCTTAAGGATACGCTCGAGCGGGGCGTCCTCCGTTACCTGATCAACTCTCTGCTGATCGCCGGCGGCGCCACGGCCATTGCCATGCTCTGCGGCATTCCTGCAGCCTACGCCATGGCCCGCATGAATTTCAGGGCGAAAAAGGCCTATCTGGGCTTTATCATCATGAGTCAGATGTTTTCCCCTGTCGTCCTCCTGGTCGGCATTTCCCGCCTGATGAACACCCTTCACCTGAACGATTCCCTCATTGGCCTGATGTTCATCAACGCGGCGTTTAATCAGGCGTTTGCCATCTGGCTGTTGCGCGGAACATTTGTTTCCATCTCCTCCGAAATGGAGCAGGCGGCCTGCATCGATGGATGCAGCACCCTCTCTGCCCTGCTTCGGATTCTCATTCCCATCGCCAGTCCGGGCATCGTCACAACGCTCATTTTCGTCTTTATCAATTCATGGAACGAATACACCATTTCCACGGTTCTGATTTCTACTCAGACCAACCGGCCGATTACGGTCGGCATCACCCAGTTTTCCAGCTTCAACATGATTGAATGGCAGTACCTTTTCGCTGCAGCACTGCTGGCCACCGTTCCGGTCGTCATTCTCTTTATGTTGATTGAAAAGCATCTGGCAGCCGGTCTGACCGCCGGCGGTGTCAAAGGCTAAACGCAAAGCGCCCGTTTCCCCACAGGAAACGGGCGCTTTTCCCATAAAAAGACCCGGAGAGCGCTGTCTCCGGGCATGATCAGACCTCTGCGTATTCCATCTGGCTGAGCCGGGTTTCAAAGACATCCACAGGCAATGGCCTGTCATAGTAGAATCCCTGTGCCAGATTACAGGCATTCTCCCTCAGGGTTTTTACCTGTTCCTTTGTTTCCACGCCCTCCGCCACACACTCAAGGCCGAGTTCACGGGCCATGGCAATGACGTATTTGAAGAGGACGCTGTTCCGGTTATCCACATCCGAATTGTCCCCGGGGAGGAAACTCTTATCTACCTTGAGCACATTCCACGGGATTTCCCTCAGCAGATTCAGCGAGGAATACCCGATTCCGAAATCGTCCACCGATGCACTGATGCCGGCCCGCTGAAGTCCCCGGACGATGCTCTTCAGTTCACGGAATTCCACGTCTGTCGTCGTTTCCGTCAGCTCAATCTCAATATACTCGTGCGGAACCTGATGCCGGTCAATGATCTCAATGATATGATCGAACAGATCCGCATCCACCATGTGTTTCCGGGACAGATTGACGGACACGCGAACCACATTCCGTCCCTCATCCAGCCAGCGGCGAATATCCCGGCACACATGGTCCAACATGTAAAAATCCAGCTGACAGATGTCAAGACTGCGTTCAAGCACGGGGATAAACTCGGTCGGCGGGATTATTGTCCCGTCATGACGCCAGCGGCAAAGGGCTTCCGCACCGGAAAGCCGGTTTCCGAAAACGTCAATTTTCGGCTGATAGTACACCAGAAACTCTTCGTTTTCGAGTGCCTGCTGGAACATCTGCTGAATGCGAACGACCCTTTCTTTTTCCGAAAGAATATCCTCGCTGCTGAATACAATTTCCGCTCCGCCACCGTTTCTTGCTGTATCATAGGCAGCCATGATCCGATTCAGGATATCATCCACGTCCTTATAGCCATCCGGAATGTTGAAAAAGCCCGCCGCACACATGATTCCCGTTCTTTTTCCCGTGTCTACATCATACACAACCGAGCTTGACTCAAGACACTTCAAAACAACATCCATCTTTTCCGTTCTGCAGGCCAAAACGAAATTATCCCCGCCCAGGCGGCAGACAACGCCCTCACTGCCAATCTGATCCTGCAGCAGTTTAACATAGTTTTTCATCAGAATGTTGCAGGCCATCCGTCCCAGTTCCTGATTCAGTCTGGAAAAACGGCGGATATTGAAGCGCGCTGCGGTCATCCCGTGCAGACCGTCCGGTGCTGACTTTTCCCTCAGGTAACGGAGAAAATAGCGGACATTGAGATACCCGTCATCATCATAAAAGGTGAGCCGCTCCACCTCGCCGGAGAGACGATTTTTGGAGAGAAACGTCAGCATCAGTTTCTGAATGCGCCGGATCCGCTCCATCTCCTGCGGTGTCCACGGTTCCTGTCCCTCTTCTATATACACATCACTCTGACCGATCATCAGAGAAGGCAGCTCAGCCCGTTCACGGGAAACGAGCCTAGAGGGTTTTCCGTTGTCATAGCCGATGAACTCCTCCACCTTTCCCAACCGCTCATGCGTCGGCGAACGGTAAAAAGAGGTGACACCTTTGGCTACCCGAAGCAGTTTGCAAAGATTTGCCATCGCGTCATAGATCGGTTTCAGATCAGAGATTTCCGGAAGGGTAATCCGATCCAAAAGCGTATCCATGTACGCGGAATACTCCGCCTGATGAGGATATACGACTTCCTTCGGCAATTGATTCTCTGAAGTATGATTCATAGATTTTCCCTTGCCTGAAAACAGGCATTCATGGCCAATCCGCCTCAAAATGACCTGCCTGCCGGCAATATTGGCTGAGGCGTGATGGTTCAGTACACCGAGACCCTTTCAGGCCTCTGCTTTATGTGCAATAAGAAATCCTTTTTCATGAAAGAAACGTTCAAATCCACACCGTTTCATTTGCCTGATCGAACGTATCGAGAAGAATTTGCCATTGTTCGGCATAATAAACCGTCCGTTTGGGGTAAGAACACGGTGAATCTCCCGAAAATCTTCCACCTCGTCCGATGAAACAACGACATCAAAACAGCTGTCATGAAAATACAGTGAATGATGTCCGCCAAGGAAAAACTCGGCTTTTCCAATCCCCTTCCCGCGCGCGGCGGCAAGATGATCTCTGATCTCAGTAATCCCTGTAAATAAAGCATCGTGCCGCTCTGCAAGTCCCCGGATCATTTCCCCTTCACCGCAGCTGATGTGCAGAAGATGTTTGAAATCCGGCGGAAGCATCGCATCCATATGATTCTGACTGATGTTCATGCGTTTATCCTTTCAATCGGTCACAAAGTACCTGACGTCCGTCTTTCAAACTCTTTTGCATTCCCAGCAGACAAATCCACCGGTTCCGGGCCATCCGTTTCCGAAATCCGTACGGAGATTCTAATGGGTCATTTCAATATTAATCCTCTTGCTGTAACGTCATTCTATTTTAGTGCACAATGTCTGTCAATCCTCTCCTGCACATTTTCCCAGATTCTGAACTAAAACTGTGTACGTTTTTTTTGGCAGTTCCGCTTGTTTGGCCGTTCCCTGTTCCCGATCATTTTTTCTGACCGTTTTCTCTCTGCCGCACCGTTGCCCTTACTCCGGATCTTCCTCCTCGTCCGGCCGGTCAAACATGAGCCAGGCATTGTATCTGGCCTGTGCCTCCTGGCTCTTTTTCCGCTCACGCCATGCTTCCACATCCGAACAGATGGCCAGCATTTCATCCACCAGCATCTCCTCACTGGCCGGGCGTACGCCTCTCACATAGGCATTCATCCGGTCTATGGCCCTGGGACTGCCCAGCTGCTGCGCGATCACCGATCCCAGTTCCTCTGAAAACCCAAGTGCCCGAATCGACTGAACCAGCCGGTCCCTGGCCTCCTGCCAGATTCTCTGATTGTCCGTCACATCTCATTCCCCTTTCCCTGCATCCAGCCCTGCCGCAAATGCACATCTCTGTCTGCGATTATACGTTGCGGAAGCGGTTTCATCAAGCCAAAGATCGCTTTACATTCTCCCAATCCGGCTATATAATGGCTCACGACTGAACCATTTGTTTCCTTTCATCATCACCTGAACAGGAACTGCAAGAACAGGAGACTTACATGTATCGTTACGAAACGCATCTGCATACTGTCGAATCCAGCGCCTGCGGCGTGACCCCCGGCAGCGAATATCCCGCCATTTTCAAATCCAGGGGCTATGACGGCATCTTCATCACCGATCATTTCTTTCACGGTAATACAAGGCCCTCGAGAGAGCTCCCCTGGCCGGAATATGTGGACGCCTATACCAGAGGATACGAGGAGGCCAAAAAAGCCGGCGATGCCATTGGCTTTAAGGTTTTCTTCGGCATTGAGGAAAACTTCGACGGCGATGAATACCTGATTTACGGCGTGGACAAACAGTTTCTCCTCGCCCATCCCGATATCCCTCACTGGACCCGTGAACAGATGATCTCATGGGTCCACGCGGCCGGCGGTGCCGTCATTCAGGCCCACCCGTTCCGCGACCGTCCGTATATCAAGATGATTCATCTTCATCCCGAGGGGATTGAAGGCATCGAGGGGATTAACACCGCCAATACCGCCAACGACAATCTGGCCGCCCTGTGTTACGCCCTCCGGCATCATCTCCTGATTCAGGCCGGTTCAGATACCCATGACAAAGCGAAAATCGGCGAGATGAACGGCGGCATTCTCTGTGAGCAGCCCATCACCTCCTCCCGTGATTATGCCGCCCGCCTGCGGAGCGGTGAGAAGCCCCGCATCTTCTATCCCGAGGCTCTCTTTGCGGACATGCCGGGCGTCAGGGTGCACCTCCCCGCTGAAATCTGCCGGGACGGCCGCTGGGAAGCCCTGCCGGCAGAGGAAATCATGAACTGGATCGCCGCAGCCGGTGCAAATGCCGGTGAGGCCGGGAATCAGCCGGAGGGCATTATCCGGCAGATCATCACCCGGCTGGGTGCCTGAATCCGGACACAACAACAGCAGGAACAAAACGTTCCTGCTGTTGTTTTAATCGTGAATGAGCTTTTCAAGCGTCTTATACAGCACATCCGGTTCCACCGGCTTTGTCAGATGCGCGTTCAGTCCGGCCTGCATGCTGCGTTTCACATCTTCATCGAACGCATTGGCAGTCAGTGCAATGATGGGAATGGTTTCGGCATCCGGCCGTTTGGAGGTTCGGATGGTTCGAGTGGCCTCAAGTCCATCCATTTCCGGCATCCGCATATCCATGAGGATGGCATCGTAATATCCGGCTTCGTGCCCCTCATACAGTTCAACCGCGATCCGGCCGTTTTCTGCGTGGTCTACCTCCATGCCCCGCATGTTGAGCACCATGATCATGATTTCCGCATTGACCGCAACATCCTCTGCCAGCAGGATCCGGCGTCCATTCAGTTCAGCAGGTTTCCGGGTCAGCATCTCCCGCTTTGCAATAAAGGCTCTTCGGAACTCCGCCAGAACCTTCCCAAGAGACAGCGGCCTGCTTACAACGGCATCTATTCCTGCAGAAATTGCCTGATCCCCCATTTCCTCCGGGCTTCGGGCCGTGAGCAGGATCAGGATCGACTCCTCTTCTGCTGCCTCATGGATCTTTCGGGCAAATATCACGCTATCGCCGGACAAGTCATGGTCCACCAGAATCAGGCTGTAAGGCTCCCGTCTGGCATGACGCAGCCGGACCATTTCCATTCCTTCGGATGAGGAACCCGCCTTTTCGCAGGTAATGCCTGCCTGACTCAGTATCTGCAGTGCCTGCTCACAGGACTCGGGATCATCATCCACCAGCAGAACGTCCATCTCCTCCAGGCGGGGCAGTCCATGCCCGTCTGCGTCACTGTTTCGGTCCGAATCCCGCAGTGTCAGTGTCACGGTAAACGTGGTTCCGACATTCTTCTCGCTCTCCACGTCGATCTGACCGTCCATCAGCTCCACGATGTTTTTGGTAATCGGCATTCCAAGCCCCGTGCTGCCGATTCTGTTGGTAAGGGCGGTTTCCTCCTGGGAGAACGGCTCAAAGATTTTCGGCAGGAATTCCCTGCTCATGCCAAGTCCCGTATCCCGCACCGTAAAGCGCAGTGTGGATCTTTCCTCCATTCGTGCCACACGTTCCACCGTGAACGTCACCGTTCCATCCCTTGGGGTAAACTTTACCGCGTTTCCGAGAATGTTGATCAGGACCTGCCGCAGCTTCATGGCATCGCCAATATAGTACTCGTCGACCTCCCCGGAAATCAGGAAGTCATAGGTGATCCCATTTTCTCTACACTGCCCGCTGATCATGGTATTCACCTGCTCCAGTGTTTCAAGCAGCGAGAATTCTTCGCTTCGGATCGCCATTCGCCCGGATTCAATCCGGCTCATATCCAGGATGTCATTGATAATGCCCAGCAGATGCCTGGCCGAACTCCCGATCTTTTCCAGATACGTCCGTGTCGTCTTTGAAATGCCTTTCTCATTGAGCGCCAGATTGTCAAGACCGATGATGGCATTCATGGGCGT
>DGWH01000132.1 GCA_002395225.1 Christensenella sp. UBA4263 | reverse complement strand
ACCCGTGAAACCGAACTGGCTCACGCCCTTGAAGTACTGCCTGAACCGGATGTGGTCATCACCGACAGTCAGGCCTTTGACGCCGTCCGCGACATTGTTCCGGACCGGATCCCCCTTACCTCTTTTTCCATCCTCATGGCCCGGTATAAGGGATTTCTCACCACCGCCGTCCAGGGCGTTACCGCCATCGACCGCCTCCATAGCGGCGACCGGATTCTCATGGCCGAGGGCTGCACCCATCACCGGCAATGCGGGGACATCGGCACGGTCCGGATTCCCGGCTGGCTGCGCCGACATACCGGAAAAGACCTGGAGATCCTGACCTGCAGCGGGCACGACTTCCCCCAGGACCTGTCCGGGTACGCGCTCATCATCCACTGCGGCGGATGCATGATCACGGAGCGAGAGGTGCAGGAGCGGATGCATGCGGCACAGGTCCAGGGAATCCCCTTTACCAATTACGGAACCGCCATTGCCCGGATGACCGGCACGCTGGAGCGCAGCCTGCGCCCGTTTCCGGCCATCCACCGGCTGCTGAAGACGGAGGAACCGACATGAACGGACAGGTTCAGGAGCTCCTTATCCGCCTCAGCCGGGAACATGCCCTCCGGCTGGAGGAATACCAGACGCTCATCGACGGCTTTTCCCCCGAAGCGGCCGCTTTTGCTCAGCAGGCTGCACTCCGGCTCCGAAAGCAGATTTACGGAGAGGACATTTTCATTCGCGGACTGATTGAAATCAGCAATATCTGCCGGAATGACTGTCTGTACTGCGGCATTCGCCGGAGCAACGCCCACTGCTCCCGCTACCGCCTTCAGCCGGAGGAAATCCTCACCTGCACAGATGAGGGATATGCGCTGGGCTTTCGCACCTTTGTGCTGCAGGGCGGCGAGGATCCTTTTTATACCGACGCAATTCTAACCAGCCTAATCCGGGAGATCCGGCAGCGTCATCCGGACTGCGCCATTACCCTTTCCCTGGGCGAACGGGGCATGTCCTCCTTCCGGCGGCTCCGGGAGGCCGGTGCGGACCGGTACCTCCTCCGTCATGAAACCGCCGACCCGGCACATTACCATCTGCTGCATCCGCCGGAATGTTCCTTTGAGCACCGGATGCAGTGCCTCTCTGACCTGAAACAGATCGGATACCAGGTCGGCTGCGGCTTTATGACTGGGTCACCTTATCAGACCAGTGCAAATCTGGCCCGGGACCTCAAGTTCATCGAGCTGTTTCATCCGGACATGTGCGGCATCGGCCCGTTCATCCCTCACCACGACACCCCGTTTGCCGCTTTCCCCGCCGGCAGTGTGCCCTTGACCTGCTACCTTCTGTCCCTTGTCCGCCTGATCGTCCCCACGGTTCTGCTGCCTGCCACGACGGCACTGGGAACACTGGCGCCAAACGGTCAGGAACTGGGGATTCTCTCCGGCGCAAACGTGGTCATGCCCAATCTTTCCCCGGTCAGTGTCCGTAACAAGTACATGCTCTATGACAATAAGCGCTCCACGGGCGTTGACTCCGCAGAGCACCTTGAAATGCTCAGGGAACGGATGAGGACGATCGGGTACCGCATCATCACGGACCGCGGAGATGTCCGTTCAGCGCCTGACAGCCTGTGTCCGGGGGCTGACAATTGAACCAGAATGGAGGTGCCCCTATGCGCAATGACAGACCGCCGCTGTTTCGCGGAATGCTGGCGCCGATCATCGGCATTCTTGCCCTGCTCCTTCTCTGGCACCTGGTCTGTTCTCTGGGGCATATCAGTCCCTATGTGCTCCCTTCTCCCCAAAAGGTCGGCCAGACATTTCTGAAAATGGCCCGGTCCGGAGAGATTTTAAGAGATGTGCTGGTCAGCTTTAGGCGGGTTATTCGTGGATTTGGGATTGCGTTCCTCCTGGCCTTTCTGCTGGCGGTTTTTCGAATTGCCGTTCCCGTTTCGGAACGGTTCACCGCCGCCTTCATTCAGTTTTTCCGGAGCGTCCCGCCCATTTCCCTCATTCCGCTTCTGATTCTGTGGTGCGGAATCGGCGAACAGACCAAGACCATCATCATCATCCTGGCGGCCTTCTTTCCCATGTACCTGGCCATCGTCAAGGGCTTCACCAGCTATGATCCGAAGCTGCTGGAAATGGCCCGTGTCTTTTCCTGCTCCCCGCTTCGCCTGTTTCTCCGTGTCGTTCTCCCCTCTGCCGTTCCGGATATCCTCCTCGGCATGCGCACCAGCCTCGGCTATGCCTGGCGGGCCATTATCGGGGCCGAAATGGTGGCAGCCTCAACCGGTCTCGGCCACATGATTCTCTTTGCCCAGCAGATGTCCCGGACCGACAAGGTCATTGTCGGCATCCTGGTCATCGGCATTGCCGGCAGTGTGAATGACTGGCTCCTGGGCTGCCTGATTCGCCGTCTGGCGGGAAGGAGGGCTGCGCATGGCTGGGATTGATCTGGTTCAGCTGAGGAAAGCGTATACGGTAGACCAGCGCCGCATTCCTATTCTCAATGGACTGGACCTCTCCATCCCGGAGAAGGCCATCACGGTGGTCCTGGGGAAGAGCGGCTGCGGAAAAACGACGCTGCTGCGCCTGATTGCAGGTCTTGAGACGCCGGACAGCGGACAGATCCAACTGCCCGGGAATCAGCGGACCGCCTTCGTTTTCCAGGAGCCGCGCCTCCTGCCCTGGCTCTCGGTTCAGGGCAATGTCCAGTTCCCGCTGAAACGGGCAGAGATTCAGCCGGATGAAACCCGGTGGATGCTCCGTACGGTGGGGCTCACCGGTTTCGAGCAGGCATTGCCGCATCAGCTCTCCGGGGGAATGCAGCAGCGCGTCGCCCTGGCCCGTGCCCTCCTCTATCATCCCACCCTCATCCTGATGGATGAACCCTTTGCCGCCCTGGATCATTTTACCCGGGTGGAGATGCAGCAGGCCCTGCTGGACATTCAGCAGAAAACCGGTGCCAGCATTCTGTTTGTTACCCATTCCATTGATGAGGCGATGACCCTGGGCAATAAACTGGTCATCCTCGCCGGCGGGGTGATCCGCTCAGCGTACACCCTCACCGATCCGCACCCCCGCGATCTTCTCGGGTCCGAGATGATTGAGCTGCGGCGCCGGATCATGGAGGATATCAACACCCACTGATTCAATCCGCTTCTGCGGTTGAATGCACCTCCCTTACAAAAGAGAATGCAATACACAAATGGAGGTTTCCCATGAAAAAGATCCTTTTCCTTGTTCTTGCCCTCTGCCTGATGGTTCCCTGCGCCTTTGCTGAGGCACTTTCCGTTGACCGCCTGACCGTGACCTATGTCACCTCCCCGCTGAATATCCCCAGCATTGTGGAAAAAGAACATCACATTTTCGAAAACGTCCTGGGCATCCCGGTGGAATATGCCGAAATCACCTCCGGCGCGGACCAGACACAGGCCCTGGCCTCCGGCGATGTGCAGCTGCTGTATGCGGTAGGCGGCACCTCCGTCATCCTCTCCGCGGCAAACGGCGCGGACATCAAGGTGCTGAACATGTACTCCCGTGCCCCCGAGGCATTCTGCATGTACAGCAAGGATACCGCCCTCACCACACCGGAATCCCTGAAGGGAAAAGTCATTGCCGGCCCGGCCGGAACCAATCTGCATGAACTTCTGGTTGCCTATCTGAACACGGCCGGCATGACCATTGACGATGTCCAGTACATCAGCATGGGCATTCCCGAGGCAAAGGCGGCCCTGGACGGCGGCAGTGCGGACGTGGCGCTGCTGGGCGGCGCGGCGGCCTATAACGCCTCTCTCCAGGGATATCATCTGGTAGCCAACGGCAAGGGACTCATCAAGGCCATCATCGCCGTTGCCGTCACACAGGAATTTGCCGATGCCCATCCCGACGTCATCACCGCCATTGCCAAAGCCCAGGAGCAGATCATGGAATCCATCCAGGCAGATCCCGAAGCGGCCTATGCCCTGGCTGCCTCCTATCTGGACCTCACGCCGGAGGCGGTGCGTGAGATGGCGGATGCCTACGACTTCTCCCTTGCGATCACCGAAGAGGACAGGGCCGGATTCCAGAAAACCGCCGACTTTATGTATGCCTCGGAGATGAT
>DGWH01000147.1 GCA_002395225.1 Christensenella sp. UBA4263 | reverse complement strand
TTTGATTACGAAAATGTCCGCGGCACGATGGTCGGACTGTACTGACCGCCGTACATGAGCAGTCTCAACACGGCCGGCTGGCACTTCCACTCCATCAATGAGGACCGGACGCGGGGCGGGCATGTTATGCAGGTCAGCATCAAAGATGCAGAGGCTTCATTTGACCTGATGAACGGCTTTGAGATGACGCTCTTCCGCGAGAATGAGTTCCAGAAGATGGATCTTGCCAGGAAGGTGGATGAGACGATCCACCACGCGTAGACGGCAATGAACGGACAGGGCTGATTTCCGGATGGATCCGGCTCAGGTGCGGCACATTGCTATAAAACCGTGATGCTTCGGGCCTGATCCTGTATCAAAAGAAACGAGACGGCCTTTTCCATGAAGGTGTTTAGCTCGTTTCTTTTCTTTTTATCGCGAATGATTTTCATCCGTGATATCCCTTCCATCAGGCGAGAAAAAGTGTTTTCTCTGCTTTTCGTTCAGAATATTCGTCGAATATGTCGTTCCCGAAAAACCAATGGAAAAAGAACCACCCTCCGAACCGCCATTCACGTAACAGTGGAATGGCGGTTCGGAGGGTGGTTTATTATCGGTTGTCGTCAGAAAAATCAGTGGATAAAGGCTGCATGGAGGAGCCACAGGAGAATTGCGTGCAGCGGATAGAAGATGTAGGAAAATGCCTTGGGAAGACGGAAAAATCGGGGCATGGGGATAGCACAGAGCAGAATAGACGGGAGGGCGAAAATTTCATTGCTGCAGGGGATGCCGAAAAAGGAATAGCTGCTGCCCAGCTGGTGAGCCCAGGAAATCAGGTAGGCTGAGCCGCAGAGAGCCATCAGCACGGGATGCTCCAGCGTGAAATAAAAGAGCAGGATCATTTGAATGCCGCCGATGCGGTAATCAAAGGCCGAACCGAAACGTTCACAGAGGACGTAGACCCCTATGGCCAGAATGTAGTTCCTGTCACGCAGGGCGATGAGGATACACAGGGCCAGGGAGAGGGAAAGAAGAATGCTGGGAGTCTGCCAGGAGGCGAGGTAGAAAGTGAGTGCAGCGCCCAGCGGATTCTTGAGGAATGGAACGGCGAACATGGCAGGAGTTGTATGCAGGAGACCGAGGGCGTAAAACGGCTGACTGATGAGCGCCAGCAGAACAATGCGCGTCAGGTATTTTCTGGAATCGTGGGTGAAAACGACGCCGGCGGCCAGACTGTAGGCGAAAAGGGGGAACGCCAGGCGGCCGATGATGCGCATCTGTGCCATATTGCCGAACAGGACTTTTCCACTGTGATCAATGAGCATGGTCAGACAGGCAAGCAGGTGAATCAGACCGTCACAGTTATTTGTCCGTACGGTCCGGGGCATCAGGATGGAGGAAAGAAAGTCGGTAATCCGTTTTTTATATGTTTCAGACATGCATGGATCTCCTTGACAAACTGGCTGCTGCGGCATAGTCCGCTCAGCCTGTACAATCAGATGCGTCAAATCCGGCGGCCAAATGTCAGATGGACAGGAAGCCCTTGCCGACGATTTCAGTGGATGTGGTGATGACGATGAAGGCATGAGGATCAACCGTATGAATGTATTTGCGGAGCATGAGGGCCTCCGGCCGGTTGAGCACAGTGATGATCATGGTCATCTGGTTATGCGAGAAAGCGCCCTGGACCTCCTCAATGGTGGCGCCGCGGTGCAGTGTGGTCATGATGTAATCTAAAATGGAATCGGTCTGCGTTGTAATGATCTGGAAACATTTTCTCGAACGGAGAATGTCCATGATGTAGTCGACCATCAGGGATTTCAGCAGAAGGCCGAGAATAGAAAAAAGACCGGTTTTGGGGCCGAAGAAAAACAGAGCTGCTACCGTGATGGTGATATCTGCAATCATCAGGGCCGTGCCGATGTTCATGTTGCTGTATTTTCGGACAATCATGGCGACGATGTCCGTGCCGCCGCTTGAGGCGTCCAGATTGAACAGGATCGCGGATCCGATGGCGGGCAGAAGAACGGCAAAGAAGAGTTCAAGCATGGGCTGGTCGGTCATGGGGGCCGTCATTGGCCAGAGCCGCTCCAATCCGGACAGGGACAGGGAGAGGAGCATGGAACAGTAGACCGTACTGAACGCAAAACTTCTTCCCAGAATCAGGAAACCGAGCACAAGCAACAGCGTGTTGATGATGAGCATGACGGTACTCGGGGAGAGAAAGGAGTCTGGAAAGAGGCGGCCGAGAATGATGGAGATGCCGCTGACGCCGCCGGTGGAAAAGTTATTGGGAAATTTGAAAAAATAGATGCCGATCGCCATGATCAGGATGCCGGCCGTCATGAGCAGATAACGCTGAAGAAGATTCAGGGGCTTGTGTGTATTATGGATGCGCATGAAATCCCTCTGTTTCTGATATTTTTGGGCCACTCCATTATAAGACCTGCCCTGCATCTTGTCGAGAGGGATTTAAGGCCCGCTGCTCCGTCCAAAGATCAACCGTGAGGTCCGGTCGGGACTTGAAAAGTCCGGGAGGTTCGTGTAAACTGTCACCGAAAAAATGCCTGCAGAAGCCGGCAGAAAGGGCATGAAATGGAGGAAGGGTACAGAGCGGCGGTACCGGAAATCAAACTGCGGGAAGCGCTGCATTACATGGGCTGGCGCGGCACGGCACTGGATCCGGAAATGGTTGCGCAGATTCATGCCTGTGAGGGGGAAATGCGCAGGGCGATAAGGCCGCAGGTGATATACCGTGTCTTTCCCTATGAGCCGGACCGCTGCCTTGAGGGAACCAATTTTCAGCCGGCTGGCAGGGATATCCGGCATCTGCTCCGAAGCAGCAGGCAAATTGTGCTGTTTGCGGCAACCCTGGGTGCCGGGGCGGATCTTCTCATCCGGCGGAGCATGTTCAGGAATGGCAGTGATGGTCTGGTCATGGACGCGGTAGCCTCGGCCATGATTGAGGCACTATGTGATCAGACGGAGGCGGAGCTTGCCCGGCACCAGGCCGAGTCCGGGCAGTACCTGACAGACCGCTTCAGCCCCGGATACGGGGATATGCCGCTGTCAGACGGGAGAGCATTGTGTCAGTTGCTGGAGACGGAAAAAAGGATAGGGCTGACAGTCACGGCGTCCGGGATCATGCTGCCGCAGAAATCGGTCACAGCGGTGATTGGAATCAGCCCGCTGAAACAGGAACACCGGAGCAGTGCCTGCGAGAGCTGCGCCATGCGAAACGAGTGCCAGATGGCAGAGAGGAACGATCATCATGATTGAAAGAACGGTTACCCTGATGGATGGGGCCATGGGGACCATGCTGCAAAGCGCGGGGCTCAAAGCCGGCGAGCGTCCGGAGATTCTCAGCATCACGCAGCCGGACCTGATCCGGAATATTCACCGTGCCTATATTGAGGCCGGTTCTCAAATGATTCTGGCCAATACCTTCTGTGCCAATGCACATAAACTGGCCGGACAGGGATACAGCGTCCGTGAGGTGGTCACCGCCTCGGTTCAAAGGGCGCTTGAGGCAGCCGCCGGGACGGAGACAAAAGTGCTGCTGGATGTCGGCCCCATCGGGGAACTGCTTTCGCCCATTGGAACGCTGTCCTTTGAGGCAGCCTATGATCTGTTTACGGAAATGCTTGAGGCGGGCGAGGCGGCCGGAGCGCACGGAGTGCTCTTTGAGACCTTTTCGGATCTGGCGGAAATCCGCATCGGTGTGCTGGCAGCCAGGGAGAGGACTCATCTGCCGGTGTATACCACCATGACGTTTGAGGCGGACGGGCGAACCTTTCTCGGCTGTGATGCCGGAGCAGCGGCCCTGACACTGTCCGGGCTTGGAGTGGAAGCGCTGGGGATTAACTGCAGCCTTGGACCTGCAGAGGCCCTTCGCGTACTGGACAGAATGCGCCGGTATACGGATCTGCCGCTCATCCTGAAACCGAATGCCGGCCTTCCGGATCCTGAGACCGGCGTGTATCCGCTGGATCCGGCATCTTTTGCGGACCAGATGGAAGCGTTCCGTTCTGTGGGTGCGGCGTATATCGGCGGCTGCTGCGGAACCAGTCCGGATTTTATTGCGGAACTGGCCCGGCGCAGCCGCGGCACGGTTGTGTGCTGGGAAGCGGGGGCGGTGACCGGGATCTGTTCTGCCGGAAAAGTCGTCGAATTTGACGGGAACATTCATCCCATTGGCGAGCGGATCAATCCGACGGGGAAAAGTGCTTTTGCCAGGGCACTGCTCGCCGGGGATACCGGCGAGGCGCAAAAGAGGGCGGTGCTTCAGGAAGAAGCGGGCGCCGAGATTCTGGATATCAACGTGGGCGTTCCCGGTCTCGATGAACCGGCGATGATGCGGGCGGTGGTCGCTGCTGTCACCGGCATTTCCATGCTGCCCCTGCAGATTGATTCTTCCAATCCCGAAGCCCTTGAGGCCGGCCTTCGCCAGGCACCGGGCCGTTGCCTGATCAACAGTGTGAATGCCTCGGAGGAGAGCCTTCGGGCCATCCTGCCGCTGGCGGCCCGTTATGGTGCGGTGGTTGTGGCGCTGACCCTGGATGGCCGCCGTCTGCCGGAGAGCACGGCGGAGCGGATCGGTTATGCGGAGCAAATCATGAACGCCGCCCTTGAGGCGGGCCTGAAAGAAACGGATGTGGCGGTGGACTGCCTGACCATGACGGTCAGTGCGCAGCAGGAGCAGGCCTTTATGACACTGGAAGCGCTCCGGGAAATCCGGAAACGGTGGAAGGTGCAGACGGTGCTGGGGGTATCGAACATTTCCTTTGGCCTTCCGAACCGGCAGCTTGTGACTACGACGTTCCTGGCGCAGGCGCTGGCCTTTGGTCTTACCCTGCCGATTGTCAATCCCAATCAGGCAGGCATTATGGATACCATTGATGCGGCCCGTGTGCTTCTCGGAATGGATAAAGGGTGTGCCTCCTTTGTTGAGCGTCATGCGGGGACTGAGCCGGCCAATTCCCGGAAACCGGAGCAGTCCGTGACCGGCGGAACACTGGAGGAGGCAATCCTGAAAGGACGGGCGCAGGAGGCGGAGAATCTGGCCCGGGCAGCGCTTGAAACCCGGGATCCGCTGGAACTGGCGGAGCAGGTCCTGATGCCGGCTCTGGATCAGGTGGGACTGCAGTATGAGTCAAAGCAGATTTTCCTGCCGCAGCTCTTAAATGCGGCGGCCGCAGCGGGAGCCGCATTTGAGGTCATCCGGGCGCGGATTGCGGATCGCGGGGAACATTCGGAGAAAAAAGGACCGATTGTCCTTGCAACCGTGGAAGGGGATATCCATGATATCGGGAAGAACATTGTCAAAACCGTTCTTGAAAACTACGGATATGCCGTGATTGATCTGGGCAAGGATGTCAGTCCGCAGGTGATTCTGGATCGCGCGGTTGCCAGCGGAGCACGGATGGTGGGACTGTCCGCCCTGATGACCACAACTGTTCCGGCAATGGAGCGAACCATCCGCCTGATGCATGAAAAGGGCGTTGCCATCCCGATTGTGGTGGGCGGTGCAGTCCTGACGGAGGCGTATGCGGAGAAGATCGGAGCAGACTATTATGCCAGGGATGCAAAAGCCACCGCGGACATCGCACGAAAAATCATTGGGTAATGCGTTGAAAACCAGAGCACGTTTTTTAGTGATAGGAAAATAAGTAAAACGTTGATAAAGCAGAGCTCTTGAGGCATAATGCCTAAGGATTCCCGTCTAAATGATTGAATCAACTTGCGTTAGGCATAACCACTCCATAGTTACGGCATTTCTGGTTTGAACTGTCCTTCAATTTCAGTGGTATTTTGGTCTGCTTCATAATACGTTATGTGCTACTCCTTCATGCTATTTCCCTGCCAACCAGTACCAAACTTTTGCAACTTTTGTAACTGCGCCCTGTAAGATAATCTGCACTTGACAGAACAGTAAACGGACAGTAAACGATTTTGAAACAGTAAACGGACAGTAAACAAAAAACATACGGTAAATCATCCGAATTATTTTGTACAAGTGAGAAAAACCAATGTCAAATCCGTATACGCTGGTCTTCGGACGACCACCGTTGGAAATGGCTGAACGAAAAAACCAGGCAGAACGAATCATCAGTGAATTTTGCCAGGAACGACCTTCCAACTATCTGAATCTGGTTACCGGTATCAGGGGATGCGGCAAAACTGTTTTCATCACCCAGATTGCCAATCGGTTACGTGAGAAGAAAGAGTGGATTATTGTCAATCTCAATCCTCAGCGTGAATTGCTCACCGCGCTGGCCTCGAAACTGAACAGCAACCAGATGCTGAGTAAAATCTTTAAAGAAGCAGAAATCAACCTGCAGGCTTTCGGTTTCGGTGTCGGAATCAAAGGGGTTCCTCCAGTCACAGATATCGAAGAAGCACTGACCCGTATGCTCCGAAGCATTCAAAAGCATAGAAAGCGGGTACTGATAACGATCGATGAAGCAACTAACTCCAAAGATATTCGCATTTTCGCCAGTGCTTTCCAGATTTTCCTCCGGGAAGAGCTTCCGGTGTTCCTGCTGATGACAGGACTGTATAACCATATCGACCGTCTGAGAAATGCGAAAGGCATGACTTTTCTTGAGAGAGCGCCACGTACCGTTCTTTCTCCGCTGAATTTCACAGCCATGGTTGAGAAATAAATGAATACCATGAAAGTCAAAGAGGATACAGCCGAGATGCTTGCCAAAGCGACCAAAGGATACTCTTTTGCATTTCAAACCATAGGATACTATGCCTGGGAATTCCCGGATCATCTGGATCAGGCACTGCACAATGCCAAAGACTATCTGTTTGAGTTTGCCTACCAGAAAATCTGGTCGGAGCTTTCAGCACTCGATCGAAAGGTGGTTCGGGCAATCCATCAATCCAAGGCAGGTGAAATTGCCCGGGTGCGCGAAATCCTGAACTGGACAAGCAACCAATTCAATCCATACCGGGACCGTCTCATCAAATCCGGTGTGATCTCCGGTTTGCAGACCGGGTATGTAGAACTGGCGCTTCCCTGGTTTGGTGAATATGCCATGTCTGTCCTAGATAGCGAAAACTGAAACAACGAGAGAAATAATCTCCTGTATTCCCATGCCATCTCTCGATCCTGAACAGATCAGCAGGCGCATGCCGGAGAAGCCGACATAAAAGTATGACGAATCAGCTGTTCCAGATTAGGTCTGCTGCTCAGGAATTCATTTTTACCAGAGGCGATTTGTATTCTTCAGATATCCTCTTCCTGCAATACTCTGTTTCAGCCGGACAGAAAAAAGCGACCTTGATTATACAGGCGTGAAAGAAGCCCTGCTTATCGTCCTGACGGTTGAAAGTTCCCGTATTTTTAAGCAGTTTGAGTCGACAAGGTACATCCACAGATTCACGCAGATGACTGCAGATACGGGCATCTCTTATCCCCTCAAAGCAAAAGTCATCTATGTGCAGCTGGACAAATGTCTGGAACAATACAGGGCAGGACAAAATTCCGAATCGGACGATGGGAAACCAGATAGGCTGCAGAAATCGCTTGAGACAATTGCAGATGTGTATGATGAGAAAGTAAGCAACGAAAATGATGAGATATAAAAAAATACGAAGCGAAATGTACACGCTGACTCAGGAAAAGGATGTACAACACATGTTGCTGCTGGAAAAGTATGAGAAAATGGACTGGCGAGTTACGGAGCGCAAGAGAGGCGTGAAGGCGAGCTTAAAGGCACGCGTGATCAGTTAGTGCGATCTGCCAGAAGAATGCGTAAAAAAGGATATAACTAAATTATTGACAATGCCACCGACCATCATAGCCCTGTAGTTGTGTTACACTTCCACCTCCTGCAGGGTTGATTGATATTGTTAAATCAGCATACGCCGTCAGGCTCATTCCCAGCATCGTCCCCAGTACCATCACAAGGGTGAGCAGGATTTTTAAAAATCGTTTCATCATCTTCATTAGCTGTTCCTCCTGATATTCTTCCTTTAAGGCTGTTACGGCCGCCGCAACGCTTTGTTAAACACAACAAAAACCGCCGAACCTGACAGGGTCTTTCCCCATCAAATTCGACGGTTATCCTTCTCGAATATTGTATTCATTTTCGCTGCAAGCCGAAAAAAGGGCGCAGTTAAGCCTTAGCCGTCTGGTTGGCTGGCTGAGAAAGGGTATTTCTGTTCCGCATGGCTTTCAAGCCCTTCCTGTAAAATACTCTGCTCACGGGCGGAATACCGTCATTTGCAGTCCTTCCACCACTTTGTAATGCTTATCGTTCGCCGTTGCCAATGTTTCGTTGTGTTCCATGCAAGTTCCGGCAATCAACGCATCCGCCATTTCCATAGAATGACTTAATGCGTACATTTCAACATAATCCGAAGCGAGCAGGGATATGCTTTCAGACAGTGGAATGACTTCCACTTCCATTTCCGTGAAGGCCTTCTTCATTTTTGAAAGCTCCCGTTTGTCACGCATTCCCTGCACCAGCTCCATGTACGTTACAATCGAAATGGAAAAGGGCATTGCTTTCAAAATGAAATCAATTGCATTTTGATTCCCTCTCAGAAACCAAATGAGAACATCTGTATCAAGTATCAAAGGAACGCCCCTTTCTCATATCCCGAACCGTTTCCTCTACGGACAGCTCATTTTCATGTTCCGCCCATAGTCCGGCGAGATCCATCACCGCAGCTCTCATTTTTGCCTCAGTGTTCCTTACCGGCTGCTTATGGAATGCCAATGAGTTGCTCATCACTCTTAATAAATCCAACACGATTTGCTGGCTTTTCCTCGGCATCGTCTCCATGATGCTCATTGCTTCTTGCACCAGAGTCACAAAATCACCTCCACTATGCGCTCTCTTTTTCGCCGAACCTGACAGGGGCTTTCCCTGTCAAATTCGACGGTTATCCATCACGAATAATGTATTCAGTTTCGTCGCAAGTCGAAAAAGGGCGCAGTTATGCTCTGGCTGAGAAAGCGTAGTTCTATTCCGCATAACTGTCAAGTCCTCTCCTGTAAAAAACATGAGCAGAACCGAAGTACTCATCTCATGTATCGACTTGCCAGCGCGGAATCATAACCGCCCTTAAAATGGTATAAAGAGACAAATGGATTATACCAAAACCAAGAACTTAAAGCAATGATTTCGGGATGTTTTCATACATTCGGATCTGGTTTTGGTTCCTGTTTCATTCAGATAGAGATGTGAATGCCTTGTTATTTCCCGCAATAGCCATTTTGAGAAGAACTTTTACGGGGTATCCTTTAGCTCCAAATATCCCCCGATGGGACGCTGTCCCCGTACCCCTCCCGATTCGTCGATAATTTCGTAACTTTGCATTATACCAATCGACGAATCTTCGTTGTCCCTGGTTTCCAGAATCGACGAATCTCCCGGTCAATTCCAGGGTTCGAGCATGGAACCCCGTCGACTTTTCTCCCTGGTTGAGATTTGTAGATTCGTCAATTTTGGGGGGATCATCGACGAATCTCTCGAAGCATCAAGAAGCCCAGTATTTACTGACTTCTTGGACTGTTTTTTGTCACTTGGGACTTCTCTGTAGATTCGTCGATTCATTTTCGGTTATACCTCAGCCATCGGACAGTCATGTACGGAAGAGGTATATGACGTCCACTGCGGGTTGGAATTTATGCGGAACAATGAACGGATGACAAAAGAGAAGGCGTGACCGGAGTCACGCCGCAAGCTCTGAAAAACTGTCGTTTTCAATGATGCAAATCTGTTGCTGTTTTATGAAGGTCCGGATGTGGGAATCCTGTTTCAGAGATCATTTATGCAGAAAAATGCCCATGAACGCGCCGCAGATGCCGCCGACGATATGTGTCAGCTGCGAAATGTTGTCCTGCGAAAAGACGCCTGCAAAGATTTCCTGGGTCAGGTACAGGGCACAGACGGCGATGAGGGTGATGGGAATCTCACCGCGTCCCGTCCCGGCGGTGGAGGCGAGGAAAATCAGCATGAAAACGATGCCGCTGGCACCCATCAGTGCGGTATTTCCGCCGAAAACCAGATGAAAAATGGCGGAGACGAGGGCCGTGATGGCGAACATGACGAGCACCCGGATGCTTCCGAAACGTTCCTCCACGATGGGTCCCAGGGAGAGGATGAGCGCCATATTGGACACGTAGTGCGTGAAATCCGCGTGGCCGAAAACATAGGCAAACAGGCGGAGAATGAACAGAGGCGACATGGGGGAACGATAGACGGAAAAGACCAGACGGTTGGATACGCCATTGGTGAACTGGCCCAGCAGCAGCGCGGCAAGGGCAACAAGGGCAAAGCCGATCATCAAAGGCGCATTGAACGAAAAGATGATCTTCCTCTTTTGCATGATGAAACCTTCTCTCAGTATTTTTCGTGCAAAGTATATCATTTCCGATATGGGCATTCAAGCTTTCTTTGTGCAGGCGTCAGCTGCCGGACGCTGGATTTGACAGTCTTTCGCCCGGGAACGGGGATTCCTTAGTGGACGGTGCATAATTTCCGGAAAGGAAACGCATTGAAAAGAGAAAAATGCGCCGGATGAGCAAAATTTGGCTTGCCATGCAGACAGATTGTCTTTATAATAGGGCAACTCATCTTTTCGGGTCAAATTTGGACCTTTGGGAGAAGGAAAAAGTCTGTTCCGGTGAATGAACTGCGGCAGATCCCTCTGACCGAAAGACATTTGCCTGACACGAAAGCACCGGTTTGCCAAAGATGAGGAATAGATAAGCTGTGATGCCGAAAGACCACGATACAACTTACGGGGGAGGAGAAAGAAATGGCCTACTACTACAAAGAACCCAGTCACACCTTCAGCGAGTATCTGTTGATTCCCGGTTTTACGGATGAAACCTGCATACCGTCCAATGTGTCACTCAGGACGCCGCTGGTCAAATACCGCAAAGGCGAAGAAGAGCCGGCGATTTCGCTGAACATTCCGCTTGTCAGTGCCATCATGCAGTCTGTTTCGGATGATAAGCTGGGCATTGCGCTGGCCAGAGAGGGCGGCATTTCTTTTATCTACGGTGCGCAGAGCATTGAAAGTGAGGCCGCCATGGTCGCACGGGTCAAGAATCATAAAGCCGGCTTTGTGGTTTCGGCCAGCAATCTGACGCCTGAACATACCCTTGAGGATATTCTCAACCTGAAGGCGAAGAACGGTTTTTCGACGGTTGCCATCACGGAGAACGGGACGGCCACCGGACGGCTTCTTGGCATTGTGACCTCAAGAGATTACCGGGTCAGCCGAATGAGCGTGAAGGAAAAGGTAAAGACCTTCATGACGCCGCTGGAAAAGCTGGTGACGGCACCGGCGGATACGACGCTCAAACAGGCCAATGACATTATCTGGGAGCACAAGCTGAATTCACTGCCCATTGTGGATGACAAGGGCAACCTGATGTATTTTGTGTTCCGCAAGGACTATGCCTCCCATAAGGAAAATCCGCTGGAACTGCTGGATTCAAAGAAACGGTATCTGGTGGGGGCAGGCATCAACAGCCGCGATTATGAGGAGCGCGTCCCGGCCCTGATTGAGGCGGGGGCGGATGTCCTGTGCATTGATTCCTCCGAGGGATACAGCGTCTGGCAGGAACGGACGATTCACTGGATCCGTGAAAAGTACGGGGACAAGGTGAAGATCGGTGCCGGAAACGTGGTGGATCGGGACGGCTTCCTGTATCTGGTCCGGGCAGGGGCGGACTTTGTCAAAGTCGGCATCGGCGGCGGATCCATCTGCATCACGCGGGAGACCAAGGGCATCGGCCGCGGACAGGCCACGGCAGTCATTGAGGTGGCGGCAGCCCGGGATGAGTATTTCAAACAGACCGGCATCTATGTGCCGATCTGCTCGGACGGCGGCATTGTGCATGACTATCATATGACCCTGGCACTGGCCATGGGTGCCGACTTCCTGATGCTTGGCCGGTACTTTGCCCGCTTTGATGAGAGTCCGTCCAATAAGGTCATGATCAACGGTGTTTACATGAAGGAATACTGGGGCGAGGGCTCCAACCGTGCCAGGAATTGGCAGCGCTATGACCTGGGCGGCGCGCAGCGTCTCTCCTTTGAGGAGGGGGTCGACTCCTATGTGACGTATGCCGGACCTCTTCATGACAACGTGGAAATCAGTCTGTATAAGGTTAAGAGCACCATGTGCAACTGCGGCGTCAAGAACATTGAGGACCTGCAGAAAAATGCACGCCTGACTCTGGTCTCCTCCACCTCCATTGTGGAGGGCGGCTATCATGACGTGGTTCTTCGCACCACGGCACAGCCCAGCCGGTAAAACAGAATCAGCCCATGCAAGGCATGGGCTGATTTTTTTTGGTTTTGCCGGATTATTTGAACGGGATATAGCCTGCGTGGCAGAGGTATTCAGCGCTGAGAACGCCGCCGCCGGCCGCGCCGCGAAGAGTGTTGTGCGAGAGACCGACAAAGCGCCAGTCAAAGAGGGAATCGCTGCGAAGACGTCCGAGAGAGATGCCCATGCCGCGTTCAAAATCCCGGTCCAGGCGGGTCTGGGGACGGGCGGGATCCTCAAAGTACTGAATGAAAGGCGTCGGGGCGCTGGGCAGATGCTCTTTCTGCGGCAGTCCTTCGTATTCCCGCCAGCGGGCGATGATTTCCTCCGCGGAGGCTTTCTTTCCGAGGGAGAGCCAGCAGGTGGCCAGGTGTCCGTCGGAGACGGCAACGCGGATGCAGTGGGCGGAGATGACCGGGGACTTGGCGGGGATAATCTGTCCGTTCACGATAGAACCCCAGATCTTGAGCGGTTCCTGTTCGCTCTTTTCCTCCTCACCGCCGATATACGGGATGACATTGTCCACCATTTCCGGCCAGCGCTGGAAGGTCTTTCCGGCACCGGAGATGGCCTGATAGGTGGATACAATGACCCGGCTGGGTTCAAGATCCATCAGGGCGCTGATGGCCGGGACGTAGGACTGGATGGAGCAGTTCGGCTTTACGGCAATGAATCCGGAACGGGTTCCAAGGCGCCTGCGCTGGAAGGGGATGATTTCAGCGTGCTGCGGGTTGATTTCCGGGATAATCATGGGAACATCCGGAACCCCGCGATTGGCGGAATTATTGGAGATGACCGGTGTTTCTGTACGGGCAATTCGCTCCTCCAGCTCCCGGATTTCATTCTTGGGCATGTTGACGGCACAGAAGACAAAATCACAGTGCTCAGTGACGTGCTCCACATCGGCGGCGTCCATGACCGTCATGTTCTTTACGGATTCCGGAATCGGATCCGGGAAAACCCACCGGCCCTCAACCGCCTCGGCATACGTTTTGCCGGCACTGCTGCTGCTGGCTGCCAGTGCGGTAATGGAGAACCAGGGATGATCGTGGAGGAGGGTGATAAACCGCTGTCCGACCATGCCGGTTGCACCGATAATGCCAACCTTATATTTGCGATCCATTTTATAGAACCTCTCTTTTTCCTGAAAGTTCGCCCATTATAGCATTCAGGAAAACAAAACGCAATGAGGAATTCGGAACCGGAGAGGAAAGAAGGGCCAGACAGGCATGAAACACTTGTATTTCCGCTGAAATCCGGTATAATGAAAATCGTTGTTTCCCTGCTCAGGGAAAAAGATGCATTGCCCGAAAAGGACGAGTACAGTGACTTTTGTAACAGAACCCGGATACCGGAGGAATGACTCTGTCGTGCGGCGACAGGAGGTCAAATCTGAGTCAGTGCCGAGCCGATCTGGCAAACGACCAACATGGAGGACGACAGCATGTTTGAATGGCTGAAAAGGATGTTTGGCAGGAAAAAGGCAGATCCGGACATGTCCGGGAAGGAGACGGGGGCGGCATTGCCTCCTCAGACAGAGACAGCTGCAGCGGACAGAGGAGCGCAGAAGGGAAAAGAGTCCCTGCCGACCAGACCATGCAGGGAGTGCGGGAAAGCCATTCCGTATGATCCCGCCTGGCGTCATCTGCCGAATTTCTGTTCGGAATGCCGGGAAAAGTATCGGAAGATGCAGAAAGCAAAAGACGCGGGCCAGCGCGAAACGGTCGATTCGACAGAGAAGCGCACCGAAAACGAATCGGGTTCCAAGGCTTCTAAAAAAGCAGGCCGGCGGGAAAACACCGACTTGTCAAAGAAGCGCGCCGAAAACAAAGCGGTGTCCCAGGCCCCTATAGCTGAGAAAAAGCCGGAATCCGCCGTTTCAGAGACTGAAGCAGGAACAGCGCCGGAGGCCAAAAAGAAGGATTCCCGGCGGATCATCAGGCGAACCTGCAAATCCTGCGGCCGTCCGTTTACGTTTCCGTCCACGGTTCCGCACTGGCCCCGCTATTGCCGGGAATGCCGGAAGAACCATCGGAGAGAACAGGCATGAATCAGACGGAGAACGATACAGGGAAGGGCGTTGGCACAGGCGAACTGGTCTGCGTGCGGAAACGCTTTGATGAGCTGACCACAAAGGAACTTTATGCGCTGCTCCGGCTCCGGATTGCCGTATTTGTCGTGGAGCAGAACTGTCCGTATCAGGACCTGGATGACCGGGATCAGGCAGCGATCCATGTCTGGCTGCAGGACGGTGAGGAGATCGTGGCGGTTCTTCGGGTGATGGACCGGGGCGTTGAAAGCGCGGAGGTGTCCATTGGCCGCGTCATCTCAAACCGGCGCCATCAGGGGGTAGGGAGTCTCCTGCTTCGGGAGGGAATCCGCGCAGCCGTGGAATGCTTTGGCGCAGACCGGATTTATCTTGAGGCACAGACAGCTGCCCGGCCGTTTTATGAATGTCAAGGCTTCCGGGCATTGCCCGGGGAATTTGAGATGGATGGAATCCCGCATGTCCGAATGGTTTGCGACTGTCAGGAATGCGGATCCCTCTGATCCACGGAGCATAGTCTCCTTGAACGATGCTCCGGTGCCGCAGGGATATTTGGCAGATAGATAACGCGAATAATTCAGGCTCACCTCAATTTAGTGAGCTTTCTGTACAGCTCGTAAAGGTTTCCGGAAACGTGGTGCAGAATGGACGTTTTACCATCGACGGCTGCTATGTGACTGAGGCGCCGTGGCAGGCAAAGGGCTGAAGAAGCTCAGGCACTCCTGAAGGAACTGAACGAGGAGGACCTGGATATTCACCTGCGCACCATCGGTGATGCTGCGTCAGGAACGGTTTCCGACGCGGCGGAGATCGTCCGCAATGAATCGGGAGAGCGCTTCCACATTAAGGTCACCTGCGCCCATCTTGAGGTTCAGGCCGACGAAGATCTGAATGGAGGCGGTTTTTGTGAAGACATCTGATAAAGAACTAAACAGGAATTCAACCATACATCGTATTCTCGATTTGCTGAAAAAGAAAAATATCAGGCAAAAAGAACTGGCGAATTACCTTGGAATATCGACAAGTATTTTCACAAACTGGAAATACAGGAATGGTAATTCCTATATGAATTATCTGGATAAAATTGCAGCATTCCTTGATGTTTCACCAGCGTACCTGATCAATGGAGAAAAAACTGGCGACAATGAATTGACAAACAGAGAAGAAAAACTCCTGAAAGTTTATAGAGAAACAGATGATGAAAGCCGCCGAATGATTGATTGCCTGATAGAGTATATTGTCAGCAAAAATACGGAAGCAGGGAAACAATAATCATTGTCTTGATTTCTGAAAAGTTATCTTTCAGATGAGAGAGCACCATCGTCGAAGAGCGTATAGGTTAACGAATCTTTTTCATCTCTGTGCACCTGATGCCGTCTGCAGTGACAAAGCATGCTGCAGGACAGATTGATCATGGTGGGGAATGATCCGGAGAAGCAATTGGAAGTGCAGAAAGAGATGCTGATGCAGCGGTAGATGAAACGATAAACGCACGAGAACATATCGACTGCGCAGAGTATGGAGCAGACTGGGGAAGGAAACAGGCAGCCTGGCGGAGCAGAATTATCGATGTGCAAAAGTTTCACCTTGATACAGAATGCTTCTCTGTGGACTGACTGCTCTGGCTGCGATTGTAAGGGAGCTCCTTTGCAGGCCTCACAGTTGTCATTTGCCGGAGCGGCAATTGCATGAGGTCTGGATTTGCCTAACTGTCACTACGTGACAGGGCCTCTCCTTTGTGGGCCTTAGAGTTGGGCTTATTACCAATAGGTTAGGGGTTT
>DGWH01000062.1 GCA_002395225.1 Christensenella sp. UBA4263 | reverse complement strand
TGCGGTTTTCAGGGTACGAACCCTGGACAATTCCGGTGGCGACAGCGAAAGGGATCCACCTGTTCCCATACCGAACACAGAAGTTAAGCCTTTCAGCGCCGATGGTACTTGGCTGGAGACGGCCCGGGAGAGTAGGACGCTGCCGGATTCCAAATGACCTCGCATATGCGAGGTTTTTTGTTATAGCCATCAGAAATTAGACGTATCAGGCTGCCGAATCAATCATTCAGGCGGGAACAGCCATGCTTTCTCTCTCTGCAGGGAAAGCAGGAAATGCAGGAGGAAGAAGGACCATGAATTCATCAAAGGTCAATGTTGTCACGACAGAGGGTCTTGAGAAGCTGAAAAAAGAGCTGGAATACAAGGAAACAACAGAGAAGATGCGTGTTGCTGAGCAGCTCAAGTATGCCATTGCGCAGGGCGACCTCAGTGAGAATGCGGAATATGATGCCGCAAAGAATGATCAGGCTGCGCTGGAGCAGCGGATTTCTGAGCTGAAATCCCTGATTGAAAATGCGGTCATCGTGGATGAAACGAGCACCGATCAGGTAAGCTTCGGCAGCGTGGTGACCATCATTGAACAGGGTGATCCGGATGCAGAGGAAGAGGTCTACACCATCGTCGGCAGCATTGAATCCAATCCCATGGAAAACAAGATTTCAAATGAATCACCGATCGGAAAAGCGCTGATGGGCGCCCATGAGGGCGATGTCGTTGAGGCGCATACGCCGGGCGGTTTGCTGGAATTCAAGGTACTGAAAATCGCAGCAGAGTAAGGCAACCAACATTGAGGCCCCCAGAGGAACGGCTCTGTCGCCAGGCGGCCGTTTGTTCAGGCGCGGCAAGGATAAAGCCGCCTGGTCAAGTTGGGGGAAATGCATAGGAGGATTTCGAATGGAACAGAATCCAATTCTGGAACCGGTTTATACGGAACAGGAAACCATCCGACGGGATAAGCTGAAAAAATACCGGGAACAGGGACAGGATCCCTTTGCCATTACCCGGTTTGACCGTACGCATTCTTCCAAACAGGTTCTGAATTCGTTTGAGGAACTTGAAGGGAAAACGGTCCGTATTGCCGGCCGTATGATGAGCCGCCGCATTATGGGAAAAGCTTCGTTTATGCATCTCCTGGACGGTGAGGGTGAAATCCAGGTATATGTCAAACGGGATGATGTGGGAACCGAGGTTTATCAGGATTTTAAGACCATGGATATCGGCGATATCCTGGGCATCGAAGGGTTTGTCTTCAAGACGCAGACCGGTGAGATTTCTGTGCATGCACAGAAGCTGGAGCTCCTGACTAAATCGCTGAAAGTTCTCCCGGAAAAGCACAACGGCCTCAAGGACCAGGATCTTCGCTATCGTCAGCGCTATGTGGATACCATTGTCAATCCCGAGGTGAAGGATACCTTCATTAAGCGCAGCCAGATTATCAATGCACTGCGTTCTTTCCTGAACAGCAAGGGATTCCTGGAAGTGGATACACCCGTTCTGCAGACCATCGAAATCGGCGCCAATGCCAGAAGCTTTGAGACGTATCTCAATGCCCTGGATATTCCCATGTATCTGCGGATTGAGACGGAACTTTATCTGAAGCGTCTGATTGTCGGCGGATTTGAGAAGGTCTATGAAGTGGGACGTATTTTCCGCAATGAGGGAATGGATACCCGCCATAATCCGGAATTTACCACCATTGAACTGTATCAGGCCTATGCAGACTATGAGGATATCATGAACCTGGTGGAGGAACTGTATGTCCACGTCTGCAACCAGGTCTGCGGGACAACGCATATCCAGTATCAGGGCAAGGAAATTGACATGAGTTCTCCCTGGACACGGATGACCATGGCAGAGGCGGTCAAGAAGTATTCCGGACTGGATTATTATGACTGGAAGACGGATGAGGACGCACGTCAGGCCTGCCTTGCCCGCGGCGTCCATGTGGAAGCGAATGCCGTCAAGGGTGAATGCCTTGAGGCCTGTTTTGATGAATTTGTCGAGGCGAATCTGATTCAGCCCACGTTCATCACCGATTATCCGGTTGCCATTTCGCCCCTGGCCAAGCGCAAAAAGAGCGAGCCGGATATGACCGAACGCTTTGAATACTTTGTCAACGGTTCCGAACTGGGAAATGCCTTCTCCGAGCTGAATGACCCGATTGATCAGCGCGAGCGCTTTGTCCGGCAGGCACTGGCCAAGCGGGCGGCCGGCGGTCACGCCGATATCGATGAAGATTTTGTCAATGCGCTGGAGTATGGCATGCCCCCGACGGGCGGTCTTGGATTCGGCGTTGACCGGCTGGTCATGCTGCTGACGGATTCGGCGTCCATTCGCGATGTCCTTCTGTTCCCGACAATGAAGCCGTTAAAGAGCGGAAGTGAGGGGAATGCGGAAACCGAAACAGCCGACTCAGCACCGGCGGTGAAGATGGATGATCCGAAAATGCCGCTCTTCGATGCGAAGGTTCCGGATTTTGAGCATCTGAACATTGAGCCGCTGTTTGAGGATCAGGTGGATTTTGAGACCTTCAGCAAGTCTGATTTCCGTGCCGTGAAGGTGCTGGAATGTGAAGCCGTACCGAAGTCCAAGAAGCTCCTGCGGTTCACGCTGGATGACGGAAGCGGCGTTAACCGCACGATCTTAAGCGGCATTCACGCCTATTATGAGCCTGAGCAGCTCGTCGGCAAGACCTGCATTGCCATCACGAATCTGCCTCCCCGCAAGATGATGGGCATCGATTCCTGCGGCATGCTGATCAGTGCCGTTCACAAGGAAGGCGACGAGGAAAAACTCCATCTTCTGATGGTCGATCCGAGCATTCCCGCCGGCGCAAAGCTGTATTAAACAGGTGCCTACGGAGAGCTCCGAGTGAATTCGGAGCTCTTTTTTTTCTGCTGCGGATCAGGCCGTTTCATGAGGAAATCTCTGGAAAGGTGAAAAGGATTGCCTGATTCGCGCATGAAATGTGAAATGCGAATTGATCATCGCTCATCTTTTTATGTATAATGAGGGCAGCTGGGAATGATGAGAGGTGTTACGAATGGATTTAAAATATAAACGGTGGCTTTAGGCGGAAGAGAAAAAAGCTGCTGAAAACCATCTCCGGGACGAGGCCAGAGAACCCTGTCATCGCCTCAGAGAGTGAGTAAAAAAGGAAGCTGAAAATGAAAAAGGAGATCATAAAAAGCTGTTTCTTTCTGAGCGTGTTTCTTGTTTTCATGCTGAATGTTTTGAATTTCAGCCTGTCATCCGCGGAAGGAGCGGACCCGTCAACAGGTGCGGTGTCATCCGGGCAGGGCACAGCCGCTCAGGACAATGAGAACGCTGAGGCCGGGACAGGTGAACCCCATCAGCATGAAACCATCACTGTCGAAGGATCGACCTATTACTTTAGCCATTTTCCAACATGGAATTATCAGTTCAGTGATGATTTTTTCTTCCTTCCCTCCGATCAATATCATCATTCACTGGCGCGGGTTTCCGCAGGACTGGCCATTTCATCGGCACGGGTCACTATGCGTGAGGGGAACCAGGGGGAGTGCGTGGTAAAGTTCCTTCAGGATATGGGCTTTGAGGATATCGATGCACATACCTATGACAAAAAATCCACGAAAGATTCCATCGCGCTTGCCATCGCCCGCAAAAAGGTAGATGATCTGACGGTGATCAGCCTGGTGGTGTGCGGAAACAATTATGGCCAGGAATGGGCAAGCAATGTCAGTATCGGCAATGGCACGATTCCGGAGGGATTTTCTGAGGCTGCCGGGAAAGCGCTTCAAGAACTGGATGCCTATCTTAACCGATATCCGCCTGAAGGAAAGGCAAAAATATGGATCACCGGTTACAGCAGAGGCGGAGCAGTTGCCGATATTGTGGCGGCGCGCTGTACGGATTCCGGCAGATTTCAGGATGTTTATGCCTATTCATTTGCTGCCCCCAGGCACACGAGGAAACCCGGCCAATACCGGAATATCTTTAATGTGTTCCGGCAGGAAGATATAGTTCCCAAGCTCCCCCCACAGGAGTGGGGGTTTGAGCGGTATGGCGTGGATCTGCCGATTGTTTCACCGGATACGGATCTCGACAGCACGGAGATCATGAAACGCACGGCCGAGCTGAATCAGGAAATAACCGGCGCCCCAATGATCATCAATCCGGATATCAACTACCATCTTCGCTGCATCATTGACTATGTCCTGTATCTGATGCCGGATTCTGCTGCCTATACCAGACTGCTGCAGCCGGTTCTCGTTGATCTGATCACATCGGATGATAATTTTACGGTATCCCTTGAAACGTTTCTGGAAGCGCTGAATCGTTTTAGTGCGGAAAGCAAGGAACAGGAAGCAGAGTTAGATGAACTGATTGATTACATTGAAACCCTGATTCATATCTATGCCTTTCAGGGAAAGACAAAGATGCTCCCTGCGACCATGTGGGATCCGGAACTGGGGGGATATAACTGGTTTTCTGACCATCTGCAGTTCAAGTATGTGGCAAACCTGTTCTCAACGGAAGACCCGGAAGAGCTGTATACCGAACACACCGCCTATATCCGTCTGGTTATCGGCGGAGAGGTTGATGCGGAGATTTATGACGGGGATACCCTGATCAAAACCGTGAAGCCGAAAGAAATACAGGATGCGGCGAACATCGGAGAAGAGGATTATCAGTATCCGAGGGTTCAGTGCAAGGAAACGAGAATGGTGATTAATCTGCCTGCAGACCAAAGCTATCGGATAAGGGTGAGGTCCAGGTCACTGCTGCCCCAGGTCATCACGTATTCAGGAAATCTTTATTCCATCACCTCTGTTCGCCCTAAGACGGATCCGTTTTATTTCACGCTCCTTGCCAATGGGGATACGGCGGATATTGTAACCGCCGGCAGGAACGGGGTGATTAATCCGAAGGAAAGTACTTTCAGCTGGTCTTCAAACGTCCTGAGTGAACGGTATTCGCCGTCCGTTGCCATCAACATGGAAGAAGAAAAAATTCCCCATCTGACGGTGAACGGTGTCGCCACCTTCCTGTCCTATCTGACGGTGTTTATAGTCATCGAGAGCATTCTTGCGATGATTCTGGCACTGGTGCGCAGGAAAAAGGGGAAAGAGCGGAACCCCGTGGTTACGGTCATCTGGCACGGGTTCAATCTGGCGATCTTTGTCTTCTTTGAGCTGACCGCATGGTCGTATATTCCGACGATGCCGGTTTTAAAGCGGATCCCCATGATTCTGTCCCTTCTCGTTCTCCTGGTGCTGGCATGGAAATTCTACCGGAAAGCCAGCAGTCAGGACAATTATCGCCAGTTTTTGGTGTATGCGGCAGCGCTTGTGGCCTTTGGCCTGCTGAACTTTTTCTTTGCCGGACGGTTCGGCGACGCCAAAGCCGTCCTTCTGCTGCTCCTTTACAGCATTTTCTTTGCTGTCCCCCTGGTCCTGTTCCGGAAGCCCAATGCACTGCAGGGCCCGTCAGACCGTGAGGGGAACGGGAACAGATGACAGGGAATGGCGGAAAGTTTTGATTTTTCAGTCCTTGACAGGAAATAGAGTTTTTCCTATAATAGCGAGGCTGGCGTGGAGTCGGAAAGAGTGAATGGAAATTTCGGAGAAGCGAGCCGGGGAGGGTGGAAGCCCGGTGCCGAAAGGATTTGCTTGCCGTCCGAGGAGCCATTCTGCGATGAGTGGAACGTGTGTCTCGCGTTAAGAGAGAAAAGAGGATGCCCTGTGGGCATCAACCGGAGTGGTACCGCGAATGTGCGTCTGTTCGTCCCCGGACGGCAGGCGCTTTTTTATGCTTATTTGAAAAGGAGAAATGACATGAAACCGAAAACATCTGGCGAACTGCGGACAATGTGGCTGAACTTCTTCAAGAGCAAAGGCCACGCGGTGATTCCCAGTGCCTCTGTTATCCCGGAAAACGATCCCACCGTGCTGTTTACCACAGCGGGAATGCACCCGCTGGTTCCTTACCTGCTGGGCAGCAAGCACCCAGCCGGAACGCGCCTGACGGATGTTCAGAAATGCATTCGTACCGGTGATATCGATGAGGTGGGTGATTCCTCGCACCTCACGTTCTTTGAGATGCTGGGCAACTGGTCTCTGGGGGACTATTTCAAGAAAGAAATGATTTCCTGGAGCTGGGAGTTCCTGACCAGCCCGGATTACCTTGGCCTGGATAAGGACAAGCTGGCCTTTACCGTTTTTGAGGGCGAAGGGGAAATTCCGCGGGATGATGAAGCCGCCGGATACTGGATGGAGAACGGGGTAAAGCCGGAGAACATCTATTTCCTGCCCAGAAAGCACAACTGGTGGGGCCCTGCCGGACAGACTGGTCCCTGCGGCCCCGACACCGAGATGTTTATCATTAAGGATCAGCCGCCCTGCGGCCCGGATTGTTCGCCTGCCTGCAGCTGCGGCCGTTTCCTTGAAATCTGGAACGACGTTTTCATGCAGTACAACAAGACGGCAGATGGTCAGTATGTACCGCTGGCAAAGAAGAACGTGGATACCGGCATGGGCCTGGAGCGCACGATCTGCACCCTGAACGGCGTCAAGACCGTGTATGAGACGGATGCGTTTACCGGCATTATTGCCAAGATCTCCGAGCTCTCCGGAAAGCAATACGGGGAGAGCGAAGCGGTCACCAAAGCATTCCGCATTATCGCGGACCATATCCGCACCTCCACCTTCATCATGGGCGATCCGCGGGGCGTCAGTCCCAGCAATGTGGATCAGGGGTATGTCCTGCGCCGCCTGATCCGCCGTGCCGTGCGCTATGGCATGGAAATCGGCATGCCGGATGGATTCACTTCGGAAATCGCCAAAGTGATTATTGACCAGTATGCGGAGGTGTATCCGGAACTGCGCCAGAACGAGACCTTTGTTCTTGAACAGTTCAAACTGGAAGAGAACCGCTTTGCCAGAACGCTGCGTCAGGGCGAGCGGGAGTTTGAGAAGATCGTTGCCAAGCTGGGCGAGAGCAAGGTCATTGACGGCATGACCGCCTTTGATCTGTATGCGACGTTCGGCTTCCCGATTGAGATGACCCGTGAGCTGGCCTCAGAGCATGGACTGACGGTGGATGAGGAAGGCTTCAAGCACCATTTCGAGGAGCACCAGAAGAATTCCCAGGCCGGTGCCGAGCAGCGCTTTAAGGGCGGTCTGGCGGATCACAGTGTTCAGACGACCCGCCTGCATACGGCCACGCATCTTCTGCATGCCGCGCTCCGGAAGGTCCTCGGACCGGAGGTTGCCCAGAAGGGTTCCAATATCACGGCAGAGCGTCTGCGCTTTGACTTCACCTTTGGCCGCAAGATGACCAAGGAAGAGATTGCCGAAGTGGAGAAGCTGGTCAATGAATGGATCCAGGCGGATGTACCGATTGAGATGAAAGAGACGACGGTTGCCGAGGCCAAGGCCGAGGGGGCCATCGGTCTGTTCGAGAGCAAGTACGGTGAGCGTGTCCGGATGTATACCATGGGCACCTTCTCCAAGGAGATCTGCGGCGGACCGCATGCCACCCATACAGGCGAGCTGGTCAGCTTCAAGATCAAGAAGGAAGAGTCCTCCTCCGCCGGTGTACGCCGCATCAAGGCCGTCATCGGAGCCAATCCGGAAGAGTAATCGCGATGAAACAGGAAGACCTGTGTCTTCCTGTTTTTTCTTTATCCGGATGCCGAACTGAAAAATCATCTCTTGCAGTCCCGGGGAGGTCTTTGATATACTTAACTCACACAGCAATGGCCGGATGTATAAAACGGACAAAAGCTGGCCGTGACAGCGGAAACGGATCGTCAGGAAAGAGGAATTTGAGGATGCAGATGGAGAACAACGCGGAAGCCCGGATAAACGGCATTGGAATTCGTTTTTTGGATGTGGGAAAAGGAACCCCGGTGGTACTGATTCATGGCAATGGGGAAACGCATCTGATTTTTGAACGGGAAATTGAACAGCTGACAGCGGCCGGCTACCGGGTGATTGCGCCGGATTCAAGAGGACACGGAGAAAGCGATCCGGTACAGGAGTTCCACTATTCGGATATGGCGGAGGATGTGTTTCAGCTGATTCAGACGCTGCATCTGCAGAAACCGCTGTATTACGGCCACAGTGACGGGGGAATCATTGGACTGCTGCTGGAAATCCGGCATCCGGGAACGCTTTCCGGCATGGCCATCAGCGGGACCAATCTCTCGCCCCGGGGGCTGAGGGAGGATTTCCTCGAATCCTGCCGCAGCCAGAATGCGGGCAATCCGGATCCCCTGATTACCCTGATGCTGCAGGAACCGCATATTGCGCCGGAGGAGCTGGGTGGAATCCGGATTCCTGTGCTGGTCACGGCGGGCGAGAATGACCTGATCCTGCCGGAGGAAACGGCGTGTATTGCGGCGCATCTGCCCAGGGCGGAGAAAGTCGTGCTCAAAGGGGAGGATCACGGCAGCTATGTCGTTGGAAGCGACATCATGGGACAGATGCTGATCGACTTTTTCAGGCGTTTGTGAAAAGGGGAGGCAGCAATGAACCAGCCCGTGCCCGGCGAAAATGCCGATGGGCGGAACGGGAAAACGCGGGAAAGACCAGGAAGGACAGGCTCGTTCAGACAGGGGCATCGGAAAGCAGCGTGCCATACCCGTAAAGCGGCCCTGTCGCGCAGCGACAGTTAAGTAAAATCCAGGCCTCATGCAATGCTGCTCCGGCAAATGCACAACAGTGAGACCTGCAAAGGAGTTGCCCTGTCGCACAGCGACAGTTTGTCAAATCCAGGCCTCAGACAAAAGCAGCTCCGG
>DGWH01000065.1:37890-40348 GCA_002395225.1 Christensenella sp. UBA4263 | reverse complement strand
TTGCACACATAGGTTCCCGCGGAATTGGAAAGGCTTGCCGGAATGCCGGCGGCTTTGATGGAGGCGACCATGGCCTTAACCGGCAGCGTGGAAAAGTATGCCGGCGCACCGTCTTCAAAAATCGGCCTGTCAACGGGCCGATTTCCTTCGTTGTCTGCAATAATGGCATCATCCAGATTGATCGCCACCCGTTCCGGGGTAAGTCCGAAACGTCCGCCTGCCTGGCCGATACACAGAACGACATCCGGCTGTTCCCGTTCCATGGCCGTGCGAACTGCTTCGACGGCCTTTCCGAAGACCACCGGAACACTCATCCGGACAATTTCGGCCCCGGCAATCTCACCAGGCACATGGGCAACCGCCTCCTGGGCAGGATTAATGGAATCCCCGCCGAAGGGCTCAAACGCAGTAAGAAGTATCTTCATTTTTCACCTCATGAATGTCCGTTCTGCTGTTTTCAGAACATCCTCATCTGCCGGTCAATCCAGGAAACCTGATCGGCCTCATGGATGATGTCCCCCGGTCCCGGATGACCGACGAGCAATGGAGATTTCGGATCATGCCTTGCCATGGTCCGGCGCACCAGGTCAGCGTCGTAATTGGCATAGCAGTATCTGCACAGATGACCGCAGGAGTTATACGCACCGATATCGCCGCCGAGATAACAGGCACATTCCTTTCGGGCATTGGTGAATCTGGGGACCTTCAGGCGCTGCCCGATGGCTTTTTCATACATGGCAATCGTCATGCATCCGCTGCAGTCTGCACCGTACGCGGCCAGTTCATCCCTCTCCGCACAGGGACGTACGGTCATCCCGGCCGCCCCGGCAATTTCAATGAACGCCTTCCCCAGTCTCAGGCGATCCTCTCCGGACACGGTGTGAGCCTCCGGAAAGTTCTTCTTCGTCTTCTCATACAGGTCAATGAAGCTGATCACCACGGTCTGCGTATAGCCCGCAAGTGCCTGCGCCATATAGGAAAACGCCCGGAGATGACGCTCCACGGAATACGCTTCACTGATGAACACCGGATCGTACCGCCAGCCCACCCGGTTCGAACCCACCGCATCCGACAGGCGGCGGAAACTGTCAAGGACCTGCCGTTTTCCCGGGACGTACGGTTCAATTTCCCGTCCGTAAGGGGTAATGGTAACATACCAGTACTGCCCGAAGGGCTGCAGCAAGTCCAGATACGGCAGCATGGGCGCCGGGTTTTTGGTACACATTCCGATCACATCCACCACATCCGGAGTGAGACGGTACCGGGTCAGCAACTGCGGATTATAGGGACTGCGCACCAGCACGCTCCCCTCCCGCAGACGGTTGCAAAACCACTCTGCGTAAAAGGCCGGGATGTCCGTTCGCTGTCCGGTATTGATAATCATGTTGTTCCCCTTCAGTGAAAAGCGGCACGGCCCTTTTGCCGCGGCTTCTCTCACGAAAAAAAGCATCCCGGAATTGCCCGGGATGCTGGAAGTTTACGGATTCAGGCGGTTGGGACCACGGAAGATAAACATGGCTTCCTTAATCGTCAGGCCCAGAATCAGCATGGTGAGACGGTCCACACCAAGGCCGAAGCCGCCGTGCGGCGGGCAGCCGTACTTGAAGAACTCGAGATAGAACTTGACATCCTCGGTCAGTCCCTTCTCATCGCACTGGGCTTTGAGCACTTCATAGCGATGCTCGCGCTGGGCGCCTGTCGTGATCTCGCATCCGCGCCAGATCAGGTCATAGCCCTGGGGAACCCCGTTTTCATCCCGCATATGGTAGAACGCGCGCTTTTCCGCGTCATAATCCGTCACAAACAGGAATTCGCTGCCATAATGCTTCTGTGCCCACTCATAGGAAAGATGCTCTGCCTCTGTCGTCAGATCCCCCTTCTCCTCCTCCGGCACGACATACCCGAAGTCTGCCTCGAGTCCGGCATACAGATCCGCCAGCTTCACAATCGGGAACGGCTTGTCCGGAACCACGACGTCCAGTCCGTATACCCGCTTGATGTCCTCGCCGCATTTATCATGGATCTGTCCCATCGCATAGGTCAGGAGTTCCTCTTCCATCTTCATGACATCCCGGTAGCTGTCAATATAGGAAAACTCCAGGTCAAAGCCGGTGAATTCCGTTGTGTGCTTGTTTGTAAAGGACTTTTCCGCACGGAATACCGGTCCCACCTCGAAGATCCGTTCAAATCCGGCTGCCATTGCCATCTGCTTGTAGAACTGCGGGCTCTGTGCCAGATAGGCCTTCCGGTCAAAATACTTGACCTCAAATACATCGGCACCCGATTCAGAGGCCGCGCCGATCAGCTTGGGCGTATGAATCTCCATAAAGCCGCGGTCCAGCAGGAACGTACGCATGGCATTTACCAGAACGGTCTGCGTCTTGAAAAGGACCTGATTTTTCTCCGTCCTCAGGTCGATCCAGCGATAATCAATCCGCTGATCAATCGAGGAACGCTC
>DGWH01000065.1:0-37773 GCA_002395225.1 Christensenella sp. UBA4263 | reverse complement strand
ATCTCCCTGGCAAGAACCTCTACCCCGCCAAGCTTGACATACTCATTCTCGACCGCTTTGCCGATGACGGTAATGACGGAATCCAGGGTAATGGCATCTACTGCCGCATCCAATGCCTCATTTTCCCCTTTTTCTACCGTCACCTGTACCTTGCCGGTAATGTCCTTGAGAACGATGAACGCCATCTTCTTCTTGTTGCGGATGCTCTCCACGAATCCCTGAACCTTGATCTGCTCCGCATCACGTACCTGTGATGCATACGTTCTTTCCATTTGGCAAATGCCTCCTCTATTCTATCCGGTGTTCGCCTGTGCGGGCGAAACCCTGATCAATCTCCGGTTACAACTGAACCGCGGTATATCTTAATCGTTTCAACGGTCTGTTTCAAGTGTCTGAGGGAAATTTCAGCCGTTTCCTGGCCGTTCCCTGCGATCTGCGTTCTGTCCCGGACAGGCGCCGTCCGGGAATTGCCGGCGAGCGGGTCAGGACCGCACCCGGCGGACAAGCGCCGCCAGGCCCATGCCGCCGCCCACACACAGACTGGCCAGACCCGTATCCGTCCCCTCGGCACGCATCCGGCTCATCAGGGTTATCGGCAGACGGGCACCGCTCATGCCCAGGGGGTGTCCAAGGCCGATGCCGGATCCCCAAAGATTGGTCCGCTCCAGAATCTGTTCCACTGAACATCCCCACTTCTCTGCCAACTGGTGAACACAGCCCAGGGCCTGAGCGGCAAACGCCTCATTCAGCTCAAGCGTGCCGATCTGCTCAGGGGACACCTGCGTGCGCCGGAGCAGTTCCCCAATGGCACCCACCGGTCCGAGCCCCATCACATTGGGATCACACCCCACCGCCGTGATCTCTTCCATTTCAAACTCCGGTTCAATTCCGTGTTTCCGGCACCAGGCAAGGTCCGCCAGAATCAGGAACGCACATCCGTCATTCAGTCCGGAACTGTTTCCGGCAGTCACGGTTCCCTCTTCCTGGAAAGCAGGACGGAGCCTGGCCAGTTTTTCCGGCGTGGAGGTCCGGTTGGGGAACTCGTCCCGGGCAAAGATCACCCGGTTTTTCCCCTGCTGCACCTCAACCGGACGAATCTCGGCATCAAAGCAGCCCGCATCCACCGCGCGAATGGCCCGCTGATTGGTTTCATAGGCATATCGGTCCTGCTCCTCACGGGAAATCCCGCAGAGTCTGGCGATGTTCTCGGCGGTGACACCCATGTGAACGCCGGACATCGCATCCTCCAGTCCGTCCCGGAGCATGAGATCCTCAAGGGTGAGATTGCCCATGCGCGTCCCCTGCCGCATGCGGCCATTGGCCACATACGGAGCGTTGCTCATAAACTCAAAGCCGCCGCACAGCACCGCGCCGCCCTCGCACCGAATGGAATTCATTGCCGAGCGGATCGCCTGCATGCCGGAACCGCAGACCATGCTGACCAGATGCGCCGGAACCTCTGTCGGCACACCGGCGGCCAGTGCAATCTGCCGGGCAGGCCCCTGCCCCATTCCGGCGGTCAGAACAGAACCGAAAATGACCTCCCGCACATCCTCGAGCAGTTCCTTTGAAAAAGATGCCTGGATCACCTGACGGCAAATGTCCACCGGATCACAGCCGGCGAGCGTTCCCAGGTATTTTCCGATAGCCGAGCGTCCAAAGCCCGCTGCATAAACCCGTTCCATGGTTTTCCTCCTCACAGTTGTCGTTTGCCTGAGCGGCACAGGCACAAGGCCTGGATGGGACGGACTGTCGCTGCGCGGCAGGCCGCCCCTCAGCGGCAGTCATTTTCCGATGGGATGTGTCCATGGCTGCCGGCTGACAGGGACTGTCAGGGCAGTGACATTTTTCAGTCACTGCCCCAATCTGTTCTTACTTTTTAATCAGGCTCATGGATGCCCAGTTTTCCTGATAATACTTCTCGTACTCCGCCAGCGTATCATTCCAGGAGGCATACGCCGGATCCTTGCGGCGATCCGGCAGATCGCAGTGTTCATCCAGCCAGTTTCCCAGATACGCCGTCACTTTCATGGCGCCGTCCGGGTTCAGATGGGAAATGCCGTCATACAGGTCCGTTTCCATATTGACCAGATCCGGCACATCAAACATATTGATAAACGGAACCCCCAGTTCCTCCGCCAGGACCGCGCAGCTGTTCATGTTGCACTGTTCCTCATAACTGGCGGCGCTGGGAATGGCCGTCAGGATGAGTTCAATTCCCTCATCCCGGCAGATTTTTGCAATGCGCCGGATGGCATCCCTTCCGGGCATTTCCTCCAGATTCATATCGGTCGTCCGCACATAATGGTACGCCGGGACCCGGTCAATCCGCATCTCCGCGCCCATCATGCAGGGAACGGAATTCATGGTCAGCTGCACATTTCCCTCGATCATTTCCTCCCAGCGGCCGTGATACAGCGTGAAAGGCACCAGGAACTCATCCCAGTAACGCGAGGGCATGGTCTTGGTCACCGCCTGAATCTTGAGCAGATTCAGCGGCATGGCATCCATGAACAGATGCCGATAGGTGTACGCCCATTCGTTGGACAGGTCCCTGTCCATGTAGTACACATCCAGGACCACCATCTTCGGCTTATGGTACTGCATCGCCAACCGAAGCGTCCACTCGGTGAAATCAATCAGCTCCGAGGAATTGGCGATATTGTAACTGGCAATGCCGTGATCCCGGTAAAGCTGCATGGGGAAAACGCCGTCAAACACATGGCTGGTTCCCATCAGGAACACATCAAAGGGCTGTGTTTTCTCATCTTCCTTAAAAAACCGTTCATACTTGAGATTGCTGTCAGGCCGCATGAAAAACCAGTTGGCCAGAAGCAGACACGCAATCAGGCAGGCAATCCAGATCAAGAGGGCAATGATGCTTTTCCTTGTCATAACTTCTTTCCCTCCTTAAAACTGGAAATAGATAAAGGCCTGTGCGCTGTATCCGGGACCCCAGACACCAAAGATGACAATGGACATCACGGCCAGCAGGTAGAGTGCCCCGCGCACCGGGAACGGGAAACGGTCTGTCAGTTCCGTCACCGACATCTTTCTCTCGTGGATCACCTCAAAGGTAAACAGGATGAAAATGCAGATGGAAAGGACAATCGCCTGCAAAACGGTAAAACCGGTATCAAGAGGCGCCGCGTTCCAGTCCGTGACGATCCTGCCCAGCATTCCCAAGGCGCTGCCCATGGAATTGGCGCGGAAAATCAGCATGGTAATGGCAATCAGGAAATCCGTACGGAACGTATCCCAGACCCGGTGCATCCGGGGATGATTGATTTTGGGCTCCGGGAAAAAGCCCTCCACCACCTGCAGTGCGCCGTTGAGCATGCCCCATGCCACATACTTGAGCGCGGCGCCGTGCCACAGACCGGACACCGTATAAACGACCATGGTGTTAAACGCCTTCCGCGCCTTTGACACGCGTCCGCCGCCCAGCGGGAAATAGATGTAGTCCCTGAACCAGGTGCCAAGGCTCACATGCCACCTGGCCCAGAAATCCTTAACCGATACGGCAAAGTACGGCTGCCTGAAGTTGGTCATGAGCTTGATGCCCAGCACCCAGGCCGCACCGATGGCGATATGGCTGTATCCGCCGAAATCCCCCAGATCCTGAATGGAGAAGACGATGGTTGCCAGGGCAATCTGTTTTCCGGAGGCGTTGATCCAGTTGTTGAAGATCGCATCGGCATACACGCAGGCACGGTCCGCAATGACCACTTTTTCAAAAAAACCCAGCATCATGATCAGCAGGCCGTTCCGCACGCGCCTGGCATCGAAATCATGCGGTTCGCTCACCTGACGCAGGAGGTTTCCGCTGCGCTCAATCGGTCCTGCCACCAGCTGCGGGAAGAAGCTGACGAAGAGTGCATACTTGAAGATGTTTGTTTCGACCTCCGTCTTCCCTCTGTATACATCAATCATGTATCCCAGTGCCTGGAAGACGAAGAAGGAGATGCCAACCGGCAGCAGGATCGATACTTTCGGTGCCTGCCACTGCAGGTTCAGGAAGTTCGCGATCCGCTGCAGAATATCCAGGAAAAATCCCGTGTACTTGAAATAGCCCAGCATGCCCACATTGGCTATGATTCCAAGTGCCAGGATAATCTTCCTTGTGCGCACCTCCTTAAAATGTGTAACGGCCAGAGCTGCTACCCAGGTCACTACAGTACTTGCTGCCATCAGAAGCGCGTACTCTGCGTGCCAGTTCATATAAAAATAGTAGCTCATGACAAGCAGCCACACCCAGCGGACTTTCTTTGGGATCAGAAAGTACACCAGTGTGACGATCGGAAAAAAGACAAGAAACTGGTACGAATTGAAGAGCATAAATCCTATTTCCTTTTCTATTCTGATTCAAAGCAGTCCGGACAAGCATGATTTTCCCGGACAGCATTTTGACAAAACCGGTTTACATTTCTCCTGTAAAAGTGTTACACTCACACCCGACAGAAAATGCCTTAACTGACGCAAAACCGTCAGGTTTAATCTTCAATATGGAAGGGAGTTTCCTTTATGAAAACAAGCAGAACCCTCTGCTCCATCCTCTGCCTTCTCCTCCTGTGCATCTGCCTGAGGGCCGGCGCCGAAACGGATTCCGTGATCACCCTGGGCCGGTGGGAAGGGCAGACCCTTACCTGGCATGTGCTCGCAGAAGACGGGACAAAAGCACTGCTGCTCATGGACCGCTGCCTCTCTGCGCAGCCCTATCATGAGGAAAACAAGGCAGTGACCTGGGAAACCTGTTCCCTGCGTCAGTGGCTGGCAGAAACCTTCTATTCCTCCGCCTTTACCCCGGCCGAAGCCGGCGCCATCCTCAGGGTTAATAACCCGAATCCTGATGCATACGGAACCCCGGGCGGCGCTGACACGGTCGATACCGTCTTTGTTCTCAGCCGGAATGAACTCGAGACCCTGATTCCCGTGCTCAGGGACCGGAAGGCCCGTCTTCTGACCTCCCCGGATCCCGCTGCCAAGCCCGGAACAACGGCCTTTGAATCCGCCTATGACGGCGCAACCCTTTACTGGCTTCGCTCCCCGGGCGTGGATGACAAGCACGCCTGCTGTGTTTCCTGGTCCGGCGTGGTCGAAAGTCACGCCGTAAAAGCGGCAACCATTGCCATCCGCCCGGCCATCTGGGTGGAGCGTTCTCTCCTCGGTTTCTGATTCGCGGTGCTCCGGCACCGCTTATTTTTTATTCCGAATGCCCTGCATAATCTCTTTCATCTGTTCATAGGCAAGCGGTGCACCGGCAATCACCGAGCAGTCGCCCGTGAGTGAAACAGGACTCCCGTCTGCCTGCGTAATGACGCCGCCGGCCTCCTCAATGATCACGGACGCAGCGGCAAAATCATAGGGGGAGAGCAGTTCCTCCAGGCACGCCACATTGCTGCCCGTGGCAACACGGCAAAGATCGATCGCGGCACTGCCGCCGCTGCGAATGGTGCCGGTTTCCCGGTACAGGGCCCGCAGGACCTCAAAGAACTCCGCCTCGTGCTCCAGATTGACCGGGGCATCAAAGGCCAGGATGCCGTCTTTCAGCCTGCGGTTCTCCGTCCAGATGCGGCGGTCATTGAGATACGCTCCCTGTCCGCGGACCGCCCGGTACATTTCATTGTTGTACGGATTGAAGACAAAACCGGCAATGATCCGGCCATCCTTGGAAATCCCCACGGAAACGCAGCTGTGATGATAGCCAAAGACAAAATTGGTTGTCCCGTCGATCGGGTCCAGATAAAAGCAGAATCCCTTTTCACTGCCCCGGGCGTCATTCCCGTCCGTGATCTCCTCACCGAAAAAAACGGCCTCCGGCACCAGCGGCCTCAGGTTTTCAATCAGGTACTGCTGGATCCGAAGATCGTAATCCGTCACAAAGTCGAGTTTGCTTTTCTTGGTATGCACCTGTTCCACGGACACATGTGCATCCCGTATCATCTGTCCGGCCTGCCGGACCAGGTGTTCTACACGGGCATAATCAATCATCTCTGCTACTCCTCTCCTGCAGTTTATCCATCAGGCGCTGTTTATGGCGCAGAATCAGCCCGCCCGTCAACAGGATCACGGCCAGTCCTGCCAAAGCACCGCCACCGTCAATAGTCACATCCACCAGCATTCCCTCACGTCCCGGGACAAACATCTGATGGATTTCATCCGTGCACGCATACAAAACCGTACAGACAAACGAAAGCATTCTCGCCCGGCCCATGCCGGCCAGTCCGATATACAGCAGGATGCACAGCACCATATACTCAATGACATGGGCCACTTTTCGAACGGAAAAGAGCGGCGCATTTTCCTCCAGCTCCTCCCATTCCTCCATCGCTTCCTTTGACCCGCCCGACAGTGTCCTTGCAATAATCCGCTGCAGCCGGAGAGAGACATAGTCGCTCTGATCTTTCGATACATCATCCGGCATGGCAGAAAAGAAAAAGATGAGCAGCATCCACAAAAAGGCCGGGACAAAAAAGAGAAGCCGGATCCGGCGCGCCAAAGTCATGTCTTTCTCACCCGTTTCAGCGTCGTCCTCCCCAGCATGTACGCCAGAATGCCAAACAGCGCCCCGCTGCTGTCGATGCAGACATCCCGCAGTTCCATGCTCCGTCCTGAAACAAAGAACTGGTGGAACTCATCCAGGCCTGCATAGGCGGCACAGATAACCAGTGCCAGTGCCGGGTGCCCGGCGCTGTTCAAAAGGAGTGCCCGCGTGACCAGTACACCCAGTATCGCATACTCGGTAAAGTGTGCCGCCTTCCGGATATAGAATTCAATTCCTGCGCCTGCCAGTGCAGTCGCCATTTTCTCGCCAAAGAGGCTGCGGACGATCCAGAGAACAAGCCGTACAACCTTTCCGCTCTGCTCAGATGAATCCTCACTTGAAAACGAGGAAAAGAAAAAGATCAGCGCCATCCACAGGACCGCATAGAGGACGGCACGACGCTTTTTGTCCATATTCAGCCTCATTCTCCCACCAGATGCACCATCTGCGGCACATGTCCTGTATACGGCAGGAACCGCTCCAGAATATCTGACGTACGGATCTTGAGACTGCTGGTATTGATGCAGGGATGACAGCCGATGTACGGTTCCCGAGTCACATCCTCGTCGATGAGCAGCGTCACTTTCTTTTCGGGATCAAAAATCAGTCCCATAATCGACGCACTGCCCGGCGAGGTTCCAAGAAGCCGCTCCATCTGCTCCGGGCTTCCGAAGGAAAGCCGGGCGGAATGAATCTGCGCAGACAGTTCCCTGGTTTTAAATACCTTGCTGCCCGGCATCATGAGAAGATAGAAGGCTGTCTGCTGCCGGTTGCACAGAAACAGGTTCTTGCAGATGGTAATCCCCAGCACCGCATCAATCCGCAGACAGTCCTCCATAGTGAGTGCCGGCTCATGATCCGTCCGCTGAAAGGCAATTCCCAGCGCATCCAGTGTGTCGTATACCTTTATTTCCCGTTCCAGCCGTCCTGTCTCATCTGCAGGCCGGCCGTCCATCAATGAAATTTCCGTCTCCGTACGTCCTCTTCCCCTTTCTTTTCCGCCCGAACGCCCCCGTTTAGTGGCCGACGTATTATAGCATGCCCTGAATTAGCGGTCAATTCCTGTTTCAGCCGGGTTTGGGCCCCTTCTTTATGAGCAGTGACCTGGACTTTGGGCACTGCCAGTTTCCGGCGTTCAGCCCTGACACATCGGCACCGCGCGCCGAGCCGGCGCCTGTGATCACCGGATCGGGTCCCGTTCCTGAAAACCCAGAAACAGACAGACGCTATGCAAATGATTGATCATCTGCATAGCGCCCTGTATTATCCAAGTATCCAGGCATTGAGCCAGCCCTTTTGCCGCCGCAGCCTGTTTAATTCTCCGGTTTCACCGTCTTCCGTCCTGATCATTTGCCGCCGCAGCCTGTTCAATTCTCCGGCTTCACACACTGCCGCTGCGCGGCAGGGCCGGTCAGGCCTCTCTCGTATCGCCCCAGAAAAACAGCGCAACCGTTCCGGGACCGGTATGGCATCCAATGGTCGTCCCGATGGAGTTGATCAGGACTTTCCCATCCAGGTTGGGGAAATCGTGTTCAACCAGTTCTGCAACCGCTTTGGCATCCTCAAGGCAGGCAGAATTGGAGATATAGCACTTCCCGTTATAATTGAGACCATCCCTGGCATGCTTCCGCATCATTTCCTCGATGCGCGCGATCACTTTCCGTTTCGTACGCACTTTCTCCCGGGGAATCAGATGACCGGTATCGTTCACATTGAGCAGCGGGCAGATATTGAGCATCGTTCCGATAAATCCGGCCGTTTTTGAAACACGTCCGCCTTTCACATAAAAGGTCAGGTCGGTTGAGAAGAACCAGTGATGCAGTTTAAGCTTGTTCTCCTCTACCCAGTCGCGCACCTCTTCGATGCTCATTCCCTCATCGCGCCGGTCTGCCGCGGCATCGACCAGAAGGCCAAATCCGGAGGAAGCCGCCAGCGAGTCAACGATATAGATTTTCCGGTCCGGATACTGTTCCTCCAGTGTTTCCTTGGCAATCATCGCAGAGTTGTATACACCGGAAATGCCGCTGGACAGAGTCAAATGCAGAATATCTTTTCCTTCCTCAAGGAAAGGCGTGAAATAATCAATGAATTCATCCGCATTCACCTGAGAGGTCTTCGTCTCGGCACCACTCGCCATGGCTTTGTAGAAATCGTCAAAAGAAATGCTCTTCCCAAGATCGTCCGGATACTGTTTCCCATTCATTTCAAAATGAAAGCAGATATAATGAATGTCCCGACGACGGAAATGTTCCTCACTCAAATCTGCAGTCGAGCAGCAGCTTAATACATAACTCATTTTTACGCCTCCAGATCCGTTTTCTTGTTTTCCCGTTCCGATAAAGAGCCGTGTCAGGAACCCGGAAAACGCAAGCAGTATCAGACCCGCACAGCCTGAAACTATTCGGTGCACCGGATTCTATCACATTTGATGTAACTTGGCAATTTATCCGGCCAACTATTTTGCGGCGGATTTTTCAGGGATTTTTTCAGAGTGGATGTGGAAGAAAAGAAAGCAGCTGCAGAAAGCGAGGATGAGAGCGATGGAATCATCTGAATTCTCCAGGTCGCTTTCCTCCCGCAGGAGCTCTTCCCTGCTGTGGAGAAAGGCCTTAACAGCAAAATGCCCCGGTCTTCCCGGATGTCTGCGCCGGGTCCGGCTTGAGAGCAGGTTCCTTTTAAAAACGATCTGCATCTGACTGATGTGCCATATAGGCGGATTCAATCCGGTTTGCTGTTCACCAGATGCAAAAAGCGCCGGCCAATAGCCGGCGTTTTTAACGTTGTGTTACTTTCTCCTGATCAACCATCCGAGACCGATGCATGCAGCCAGAACAGCCAGTCCATAGAGAAACGGTCTCCCTGTATCTCCGGTTTTCGGAAGGTTTTCCGGTGTGACCGCATTTTCAGCTACTGTAAATCCCGCTTCAGCTGCACCATCTTCAAATTCTGCCGTTAGCCTGTGTTCACCAGCGTTTAGCGTTTCCAGGTAATCCGGCTGCAATTCGATGATCACGCTGCCGGGTTTTTTCTTATAGTCCGAAGGTTCTACTCTGTTTCCATCTACACGGATACCTGAGAACCTGTCAAATGTCTTCCCGTCATCTGCTTTATTTGTGTTCTCAATCCGGAATATCAGTGGCCTCCCGCTTTTCTGCATCCAGGTACTGCCATTGCCGACACTATAAGCATAGGTGCTGCTGTCTGCTTTCCACAGTGCAGTTAATGTCAGATCTGTATAGACGGGTCTCGTGAAATCATATGGAACGTGGTCATGCAGCCACGCCTCGAAAGTATATCCAGATCTGACGGGAGCCGCAGGTCTGTCGGCCGTCTTTCCTTTCTCCACCGTCTTGCTCTTTACCTCAGATCCTCCGGCAGAGTCAAAGGTAATGGTAACTGTTTCAACCGCAGATATCGTCACCGGAATACAAGCTGGCCTTGTATCATTGTGGTTTTCGTCTCCCCGGACCATGTACCAGACATGATAGATTCCGGCCCCGGTGCCGGTCGGGATGTCTGTCGTCCAGCCGCCGGTCGGGACATTGACGGCATCTTCGCCTGTCGTGTAGACCATCTGGCCGTCCTCTCCGGTCCCGGCCGTCACCAGCTTCTGGGCTGTTCCGTTTGCTGCCATGCCCTTGACCGCAGCCGGGGCCACGGTTTCTTTCGCTTCCGCCTTCTCGATTGTCACGGATCCGGAACCTGACTCCTCAACGCTGCCCTTTATCGCTTTGAAGTAAACCGTGTAGATCCCAGCCTTCACAAAAGCAGGGTTTGTTTCCGTATAGGGACCGTCTTCCTTTTCGGAATAGGTGATCTTTACCCCCTGCTCCCCGGAAATCACGTTGATGCTGTGGGCAGCACCATCATAGATGCCGGAATAATCCGTCACTGTGGCTTTCAGTGGATTGGGCCGAATGCTGGCCCTGGCCGTCAGCTGCTGTCCCGAAGCCGCCAGCTGATAATTGCCTGCGTGAGTTCCGAGCAGCGTCAGACCGTTCAGCGTCACCGTCTTGTTCTCCCCGATTTCCGCGTCCGAGAAAGTGCCGGTGCCCGAGACAGTCAGCGTATCCCCCGCCAGTTTTCCGTCAAACACGGCGGCACTGAAATCCAGGTGCGCAGCAGCAGTTGCGTCATACAGCTTATCCCACGCCTTAATGCCGGAAACCCTGACATCCTTTTTGCCAATCGTCACGGCAAAGCTTCCTGTGGCAACGTGGTGCTCCGCAGCGCTCACCTTGTAGTACACCGTGTGCGTTCCCGCGTCGGTGAAAGCCGGAACTTCCTCCGTATATGGCTCGTTCTGCCCGGTGGAATAGGTAAAGGTCACGGCCCTGTTGTTTACCGCCGTGGCGCTTGCCGTGACGTTTGCCCTCTGCGGCTGGCCGCTGTAAGTCAGGGTTCCGGTTTGCTGCACGCTGACATTCGTCAGATCATAACATTCTGCGAACTTTACCGTGAAAAAGTGGTCTTTCGTCAGTTCCGAAAACGCATAGCTGCTGGGATAGGCATTGATTGATAATGCATTTCCGTCCAGCGTCAGGCCTGCAAGCCGATACCCTTGCTTCGGTGCATACGTTATTGTCTGAGGACCCTCAGCGCCCAGAATGGGCGCGGTGATGCTTCCGCCTTCCGCAGGATCGGCGGAAGTGATGACGCTGTACCTGCGTTTCAGTTTGTATGTCGCTGACACCGGCTGCTGCATCCCATCACATTGTGCACTCACCGTGACGTCGAAGCCAGTGCCATCGGCCGGTATTTCCTTTGATAATCTGAGTTTTATTACAATCGAAGAAATAAAACCCGATTCCAAAGAGGAAGTCATGTAGTGAAGATCACCTTCCACGAGCGCAAACGCACTTTTATCCACAGTTACATTCGTTATAATGTTTTCTGCAGGCTTGCTCCCCGTTGAATACAAGTTTATCGTATAAGTGATGATGTCCCCTTTTACAATATCACGCGATATAACCTCGCCGGTCTTCGGATCCTTGGCATATGTGGCTCCGTTCAAATCCGGCGTGATCTCAACAATCACATTCGAATCACTCGAAGCCTTGCTTTCTGCAACGATACCGATGGAACATATGCCCACGAAAAGGATGAATGCCAATGTCATAGCCAGTCGTTTAAACAATCTCTTTTTCACAGTGTCTCCCTCTTGGTGCTGTTATCCGCCCTGATTCAATTCTGAACATAAAAAACCGTCGAACATGACAGACTATATTCCCCGTCAAATCCGACGGTTATCCATCCGGTATGTCATATCCAGTTTCAAACGCTTCTCTGCCGCAAGACGTAAAAAAGGCGCAGCTATGCCCTGTCTGTCTGTCTGTGAAAGAATAATCTCTGTTCCGCATGGCTGTCAAGTCCTCCCTTGAAAATGAAATATGAAAACCCGAAGGTCTCGTCTCATGTATCGGCCTGCCAATGCGGAATCCAAACCTCTGCACATGAGCGTAAAGATACAAATAAAGTATAGCAACGCAAAAGTGTTAATGCAACGGATATTTTTGCTTTTTCTTAATTGTCGTGAAACGGACAGTTAGGAAGCAGCATCGCATTCATCCTTTCCTCGTCGGGTTTGGCATAGGCTCATTATGGCATTTGAGCACCTCCTCGCTCATGTTCAGCACTGCGGGTCTCAGGCCATTGCAAAGCAAAGGCGGGGAAGTTTTACGCGATATAGCTGTAAACGTTTACCGTCATGGTATTGTCCCCGCGTCATCACTCACCTGCTTGTTTCCGTCAATATCCGTCAATATCGTCTGTGTCCAAGGAGTGTGTTGGTTGACGGGAGGCGGATTGCGTTGTAAACTATCTATATACGGGAAAAGCGGACAAAACAGCCGCCTTTTCTGCGGATCAAACCTCTGATATCCTTTTATTCGGGAGGATTTTTATATGTTAACCAGAACTTTTTTCAATCGTGCCCCTCTGACCGGGAATCAGCTGGCCATGCTGCCGGCAGGTTCCATCCGGGCCGAAGGAAAACTGCGTGAGCAGCTGATTACCCTGCGCGCTGGTCTCCTTTCCAGCGTCTCCTCACTCATCCCGGCCGCCGGTCCCGGCAGCTGCTTCTATGGGGGAACGCTTCCGGCAGATCCGGCCGCCGCACGGGTTCTTGAGGCCATGCTCTGGACCTCCGCGCTGCTGGCGGACCGTGAACTGGAGCGCAGTGCCATTTCCCTGGCACGCCAGGTGATGGAACACCAGCGGGAGGATGGCTCTTTCGGTGACGGCGCCTCCTTTTCGGCCTGTTCCGCCATGCTTCGGGCCATTTCCGCTGCCTATTCGGTAACCGGTGAAAAGGCTTTCCTTTCCTTTATTATCCGCTACTTCAAATATCTGCACACCGCCCTGCGGGACAATCCTCTCACCGGGGAGGATGCCCTGCACACGGCAGATACCCTAGCCAGCGGTATCCTGGTATACAACATCACCGGCCAGAAAGCCGTTCTCTCCGTCCTGGAGATGCTCATTGCGCAGGGAACCGATTATACCAGTCTGTTCCACACGTTCCCCTACCGGCTGCCCGTTTCCGACCAGATCGCTGAGGATGATCTGAAGGCCGACGGCGAAAAGGGCGATTACATTGCCCGCCTGATGCAGATGGGCAGCGGTGTGAATCTGGCAGAAGGACTGCGGACCTCCGCCCTGACCGGCGTCATTACCGGCAGCGCCAAACATACCGGCGCACCCGAACGCGGCCTTGCCCGAATCAACCGGGCACACAGCGCGGTTTCCGGCGGCATCACGGCCGATCCGTTGCTGGGCGGCCAGAGCCCCACACGGGGCGTCAGCGTCGCTGCCGCGGCGGAAATGGAGGCCTCGTTTGAAACCCTGTTCACCTGCCCGGACGGCGTTCAGTTTGCGGATCAGTGGGAACAGATTTTCTACAACGTCATCCAGTCCGCCTTCTCCCGGGATCTGCTGGCCGTCCAGAGCATCCAGCAGGCCAATCAGCTTGCGCTGCTCGCCGGCATTCGTTTCCCGTTTTCAAAGCCGGACGCGGCCCTGTATTCCCTCGGGGATCCGGAAGCGCTGAGCGCCATTTTGCCCGTTCTGCCCCGTTTCCTGATGCATCAGTGGATGCTGACAAGGGATGAGGGGATTTGTGCCATGGGGTACGCGCCCTGTCAGGTGCATTATCCGCTCAAGGATGTGCAGGTGCGCATCACGGTGGAGTCCGATTATCCGTTGTCCGGAAATGTGCGCATCACACTCAACATGAACCGGGATATCGCGTTCCCGCTCCGTCTGCGGATTCCCGCCTGGTCCAGCCGGGCCACAGCCCTCATTCAGGGAGAAACCTTTGAAGCCGGAAAGACGCCTTTCCTGGTTCTCTCCCGTCAGTGGCATGACGGCGATGTCATTATGCTGAATCTGCCCATGAATCCGCACCTTGAGAGCGGGTATCATCAGGCGGTTTCTGTCCACCGCGGTCCGCTGCTGTTCAGCCTCGCCCTTGAAACAGAAGAGGATTCCGGGACGCTCATCACCGATTACGCCCGCGCCATTGTGACGGAGGAGCCCATCAGGGTTTGCGTGAATGAGGACAATACCCGGGTGCACCTTGAGGTCGGCACGGTCTCTGCCGGAATCTGGTCCTCCAGTGACGGCATCGCCGATCCGCCGCCCATGGATATCCCCGAGGCCCGTCCGCAGGATGTGCAGGTGCTCTGCCTGGTTCCCTACGCCGACACGGTTCTGCGGATCAGCGTTTTCCCCAGCTACTCTTTCGTGAGGTAGGCCATGAGCAAGCTTTATCAGATTCTCATCTGTGACGATGACCCCATTGTCCATCAGTCGCTTTCCCTCTATCTGGACAATGAGGATTTCGGACATGAATCGGCCTATAACGGCGAGCAGGCCCTGGAAATGCTGAAAAAATCCCACTTTGATCTCATGCTGCTGGACCAGATGATGCCCGGCATGAGCGGTTCCCAGGTCTGCAAGACTGTCCGGAAGGAGTCTCAGATTCCCATCATTATGCTCACGGCCCGGGGCGAGGAAATCGACCGGATACTGGGCCTTGAAATGGGGGCCGATGATTACATCGTCAAGCCCTTCAGCCCGAGGGAGGTCATCTCGCGCATCAAGGCGGTGCTGCGGCGCACGGCTCCCCAGGCGGAAAATGCACTCACCCCGCAGCAGGAACTGACCACGCTGAACTTCGGTTCCCTTGAAATTCAGCCGGAACGGTACAGCGTCCGCATTGGCGGCACCCCGGTCACCCTGACCCCGCGGGAGGTGGATGTCCTGACTCTGCTGGCCTCCAATCCCGGCCGTGTCTTTGACCGGGACCAGATCCTCTCCCGGATCTGGGGCTATGACTTTTTCGGTGATACCCGGACGGTGGATACCCACATCAAACGGCTGCGCCAGAAGATCGACTGTGAGGAGATGGGGAAAAAATGGGATATCGTCACCGTATACGGGAAGGGCTATAAGTTCGAGGTTCTTGAATGAAACACAGCGCCTCTTTTCGCCGGGCCCTGCTCCTGGCATACAGTTCCGTTCTCTTTTTCGCCATCATGCTGATGCTCATTTACAACTTTGCCGCGCCCCGTCTTTTTGCCCAGAACAAGATCGATGATCTGGTTCCGAAAGGGGAAATCATTGCCGGCTATATCGAAAGCTCACTGAGCGGCGAAATCTCCTCCGGTTACCTGATGCCCCTCATCGGCAGCAGCACCTCCCAGTGGGAGGCAACGGTATGGGTGGTCAATGCCGACGGGGATACGGTGATACGGACGCAGGTGAGCAACGACCGGAAGGTGGGCCGACTGCCGGATTCCCTCGCCGTTTCCATGCTCCCCTCCGTCCTCAAGGGACAGACAGCTACCCATATCGGCAGCGTCCAGGACATCACGCCGGAAAGCACCCGGAGCCCGTACAGCAGTACCAATCCCCTCCGGTTCCTCGGGGACGCGGACAGCACCTCCGCCGAGGAGGACCTCAAGGACAAGATCATCGCCGTCGCGGTGCCCATTTTCTACGGCGACGAGGTGGTGGGCGCCGTCTTTATGGCACAGACCATGCGCGAGGTGATGAACAGCGTGCGCGTATTGACCAATACCATCATGCTGTCCATCGTCATCGTGCTCCTGGTCCTGCTGCCCTTTATCTTCTTTACTGCCTCCCGGATGACCCGGCCCATTACCGAGATGCGCAAGGTGGCCCTCACCATGGCTGCCGGCGATCTCACGGTCCGGGCGGATGACCAGGGAAAGGATGAATACGGGGAACTCGGCCACGCGCTGAACGTCCTGTCCTCCGAGCTTGGCCGCACCATTTCCTCCCTGCAGCTGGAACGCAACCGGCTGGCCGGATTCATCAACGGCCTCAGCGAGGGCATTCTGGCCTTTGATTCCTCCGCCCGGCTTACCCTGATCAACCCCGCCGTTTCCCACCTGCTGGGCCTCAGCACGGACGCCGCGGAAACCGATGCCGCCGATGCCGAGCTGCACGAAAAGAATGGCGACGTCATCGGGGTGTTTGATCAGGTGCTGCAAAGCGGTGAAAGCGTCCAGAAGACCCTGTGGCGCGGCAAGACCGCCATTCACATCTCCGTCACCCCGCTCCTTGCCCCCTCCGGCAAACTCAGCGGCTGTGTCGGCGTCCTCTCGGATGTCACCAGTGCCGAGCGCCTGGAACAGACGCGGCGGGATTACGTGGCCAATGTCTCCCATGAGCTCCGCACGCCTCTCACGGCCCTTCGCGCCCTCATGGAGCCCCTTCGGGACGGGCTGGTCAAGACCGAGGAACAGCGCCAGCAGATCTATGACGTGGTCCTCAGGGAAACCATGCGCCTTTCCCGTCTGGTCAGCGACATGCTGGAACTCTCCCGCCTGCAGAGCGGCACCATTTCCATGTCCATCTCGGACTTTCCGCCGCTCCCCCTCCTTGAAACCATCCGGGACACCTATCTCCCGTATGCGGAGGACTACCAGAAAACCTTCATCTACGACGTACCGGACGCGCTGCCCCTGGTCCGGGGCAATCCGGACCGGACCCAGCAGGTGCTCGTTGCCCTCCTTGACAACGCGTTCAAGTATACGCCGGACGGGGGCAAAGTGACCCTGGCCGCCGTTCCTGAGGGAGACCTGATCCGCATCACGGTCCGGGATACCGGCATCGGGATTGCGGAGGAGGACCTGCCCCACGTCTTTGAGCGCTTCTACAAGGCAGACAAGTCCCATCACGGAAAGGGAACTGGCCTCGGCCTGGCCATCGCCTATGAAATCATGCATACCCTGGGGGAGGAAATGTCCGTGAACAGCGCCCCCAATGAGGGCAGCGCCTTTACCTTCACCCTGCACCTCGCCCCGCAGACAGCGGAGAATGCGTGACTGCCCCGGACCCATGTCAAAAAAGAACGCCCTGAAAGAACAATCTTTCAGGGCGTTCCTGATGTTTAGCTTACATGCCGTGCTCCGTACGGTACTTGTTCAGCAGCTTTTCAATTCTGTGCCACGGATTCAGCAGATAGGAAAGGGACTGATCGTGGTTCAGTGTGGCAATGACATAGGCCATATACTTGCACATATCCGCCTGGGAGAACCAGGGACGATCGATGACCTCCTGCGGGGTATAGGTCAGATTGGTCGCAAAGACATGATCCAGAATGCCATCCTCATAGGCTTTGTCGAAGATCTCCATGCCTTTGGTGAAGAAGGCAAAAGTGGCGCCGGCAAACACCCGATGGGCCCCGCGGCCTTTCAGGTTCTGCGCCAGGTCCAGAATGGAGTCGCCGGAGGCGATGATATCATCTGCCACGAAGATATCCTTTCCCTCCACACTGTCCCCCAGATACTCATGGGCAATGATGGGATTGCTGCCATTGACCACCCGGGTATAATCGCGGCGCTTGTAGAACATGCCCATGTCCACCCCCAGGGCGGAACTGTAGTAAATGTTCCGGTTGAGGGCGCCCTCATCCGGGGAAATCACCATCATGTGCTCCCGGTCAAACCGGAGATCCGTATAGGTCCGGCACATCGCCTTCAGCATCTGGTACGTGGGCATAATGCTCTCAAACCCATGGAGCGGAATGGCATTCTGCACCCGCGGATCATGGGCATCAAAGGTAATGATGTTGGACACGCCCATTCCCACCAGTTCCTGCAGCATCAGGGCGCAGTCCAGGGATTCACGGGAGGAACGACGATGCTGACGTCCCTCATACAGCATGGGCATGATGACATTGATGCGGTACGCCTTGCCGCTGGCCGCCGCAATGATGCGCTTCAGGTCTGCATAATGCTCATCCGGCGTCATCGGCACATCCTTGCCGTACAGTTTATAGGTACACTGATACGCCCCGATATCGCAGATAATAAACAGGTCGTATCCGCGAACCGTTCCTTTCAGCATGCCCTTTGCCTCGCCTGTTCCAAACCGCGGACAGGACGCCTCGAGAAGGAATCCGTTTTTGTCTGTTCCGTAGAAACTGTGCAGGCTCTGCTCCGCACTCTCACTGTCGGGTTCTTCGGCAATCTGCCATTTGAGCAGATAGTCATTGACCCTGTTGCCCATGGTTTCGCAGCCATTCATGGCAATGACGCCAAGCGGGGCAACCGGCCTCGTGGGGAATTTCTTTTCGGATTCAGGCTTCTTTATCATTTCAGCATCGTTCATTGGAATCCCTTCCTTTCTGGTCAAGAAATCAAAAAAGAACTCGTCGGGTCGACTGGATTCAGGCAGACGGCACTCGTAATTAACAAAAAAGGCTATCAACTTCCGCTGCAAATAATACACAAAACCTGCGGGAAAAGCAACCGCCAGCGAAAAGATATTTTTGTAAATCTTAACCCGCTTTCCTACTCTTTCCGGCCCCGGTTTGGAACATATTTACAAAGTTCCCGTCAAATCACGCAGAAAGCGGTTCCGTTTTTTTGTACTTTCGTCGAAAAACTTTCCCATTTTCTTCCCTTCCCTCCGGTCTGTACCCGATCGCTGTCCTGCCCATGAATCGTCTTGACCCTGTCGCCTCAATACTGCTATAATTGGCCCACATTTTAAATGAAGAAGGGAAAAATTTGAAACGGATTGTGTTGACCGGCGGCGGAACTGCCGGACATGTATCAGCCAACCAGGCTCTTATTCCCAGACTCCTTGAGGAAGGATGGGACATCCATTACCTTGGAACCGCCAGCGGCATTGAGCGCTCACTGATTGAGCCCATTTCCGGTGTCACCTATCACATCATTCAGTCCGGAAAGCTGCGCCGGTATTTCGATCTCAAGAATTTCACCGATATTTTCCGCGTCGCGGCCGGCTTTTTCCAGAGTGCCTCCCTTCTCGGACGTCTGAAACCCCAGATCGTCTTTGCCAAGGGTGGGTTTGTTTCTGTCCCGGTGGTCTACGGGGCGGCCCTGCACCGCATTCCCGTGATTATGCATGAGAGCGACATCACCCCGGGACTGGCCAACAAGCTCTGCAAGCCCTTTGCCCGCTGCATGTGCACCACCTTTCCCGAGTGTGCCGAACGGTTCGGCGACAAGGGGGTCTGCACCGGATCGCCCCTGCGCCATGAACTGTTCAGCGGCTCACGGGAACGGGGTCTGGCCCTCACCGGCTTTGACGGCAAAAAGCCCATCCTCATGATGACCGGCGGCTCCCTGGGCGCCCAGACCGTCAACGACTGTCTTCGTGCCGCCCTCCCCGCTCTCCTGCCGGATTACGACGTTCTGCACCTGTGCGGCAAGGGGAATCTCTCAAAGGAACACGAACATCTGGCCGGGTACCATCAGGTGGAATACCTGACCACGGAAATGCCGGATGCGTTTGCCTGCGCCGACCTGATCCTCTCCCGTGCCGGATCCAATACCCTGACGGAAATTCTGGCCCTCAAAAAGCCCGCCCTCTTCATCCCCTATCACAGCGGGCGCGGCGACCAGGTCTTGAATGCCCGTTCCGTTGAGCAGCGGGGACTTGCCAAAGTCCTCATGCAGGACAAGATGACGCCGGAGTCTCTCACTGCCGCCATCCATGATCTGGACCGCGACAGGGAAACCCTGCTGGCGGCGCTCCGGGATCTTCCGAATTCAGATGGAACGGATGCCGTCCTGAATCAGATTCACCGCTGCGCAAAGCCGGAAAAGTAAACTTTCCTTTCGGATAACGGACTTGTGGAGATACACAGAAAACCATGGAACAGTTTGATATCATTGTCATCGGAGCAGGACACGCCGGCTGCGAGGCAGCCCTCGCAGGTGCCCGGATCGGCTGCTCCGTCCTTCTTCTTACCCTGAATCTGGACAGTATTGCCCTCATGCCCTGCAACCCGGCCATTGGCGGAACCGGCAAGGGACACCTGGTCCGCGAGGTGGATGCGCTGGGCGGCGAGATGGGCCTAGCGGCAGATGATACGTTCATCCAGTCCCGCATGCTCAACACCGGAAAGGGGCCTGCCGTTCATTCCCTCCGCGTCCAGTCCGACAAGCGTGCTTACCAGCAGCGCATGCGGCAGACGCTCTTTGCCACGCCAAACCTGACGGTCCGTCAGGGCGAGTGCGGAACGATCCTGACAGAACAGAACCGGATAACCGGAATTGAAACCACCACCGGCGCGCGAATCGGCGCAAAAGCGGTGGTGGTCTGTTCCGGCGTGTACATGGACAGCCGGATCATCATCGGGGAATGCAGCTGGCAGGGCGGCCCCCAGGGACTCCTCTCCTCCATGCATCTGGCCGGCGCCCTTCGCGCGCTCGGCCTTGACCTCCGCCGCTTCAAGACCGGCACCCCGCCGCGCATTGCGGAAAGTTCCATCGATTTTGACGAGATGACGCCTCAGCCGGGCGATGAACCCATTACCCCGTTCTCGTTCCTCACCGATCCGGAACACCTTGTCAACCGTGCCCAATGCTACCTGACCTATACCAACGAGGCCACTCATGAGCTCCTCCGGCGCAACATTCACCGGGCACCCATGTATTCCGGTCAGATTCACGGAACCGGTGCCCGGTACTGTCCCTCCATCGAGGACAAGATCATGCGCTTTGCGGACAAGGACCGGCATCAGCTGTTCCTGGAGCCCGAGGGAATGTCCACCAACGAATGGTACGTCCAGGGCCTCTCCACCTCCATGCCGGAGGATGTGCAGCTGGAGATGCTCCATACCATTCCCGGTCTGCGGCACGCCCAGGTTCTCCGTCTGGCTTACGCCATTGAATATGAATGCATCGACCCGCTCCAGCTCCGCGCCGACCTCAGCTGCCGCAAAGTTCAGGGACTCTATCTGGCCGGACAGGTCAACGGCACCAGCGGCTATGAAGAAGCCGCCGGGCAGGGCATCCTGGCGGGCATCAACGCAGCCCGCTTCGTAAAGCGCCAGTCCCCGGTCTACCTCGGACGGGATCAGGCCTATATCGGAGTCCTCGTGGATGATCTGACCACCAAGGGCACCAATGAGCCCTACCGCATGATGACCAGCCGCTGTGAATACCGGCTGCTGCTGCGTCAGGACAATGCGGATCTGCGGCTTACCGAGATCGGGCATCAGGCGGGTCTCGCCTCCGATGAACGTCTTGAACAGACGCGGGAAAAAGCCGCCCGGACACGGGAAGCGATTCAGCATCTGACCCGGGTCTGGATTCCGAAAACCCCGGAGATGACCGCCCACCTTGCCGCACTGGGACAGAGCGAGCCCTCCGGCAGCGTCAATGCCGCGGATCTGCTCCGGCGGCCCCATATCCGGTATGCGGATCTGGCTCCCCTCGTTCCAGACCTCGACGCGCTCCCCGCTGCTGTTCAGGAACAGGTCGAGATTTCCCTGCGCTATGAGGGCTATATCGAAAAGGAACAGCATCAGGTGGAAGGATTCCGCAAGGCTGAAAACCGCCTCCTCCCCCCGGATACCGACTATATGCAGATCGAAGGGCTCCGCATCGAGGCGCGGCAGAAGCTCTGCACCATCCAGCCCCGTTCCATTGGCGAGGCCTCGCGGATCTCGGGCGTCTCCCCAGGGGACATCACGGTTCTCCTCATCTGGCTGACCCGCTGGGAAGCCCGGCACAGCGCTGCCCTCTCCGCGCCAGATCGCCGCTGAACGCAAAAAGCACCCGCAAGGGTGCTTTTTGTGATTGTCCTCAGTCAATGCTCTGGGCTGCCGTGATGATGCTCATCAGGTAGACCTCCTCCGCATTGCAGCCGCGGGAAAGGTCATTGATCGGCGCATTCAGCCCCTGCAGAATCGGGCCAATGGCCATGAAGCCGCCCAGCCGCTGTGCAATCTTGTAACCAATATTGCCGGACTGGATTTCCGGGAAAATAAAGGTGTTCGCATAGCCGGCCACCTCGCTGCCGGGGAATTTGAGCTGACCGACCTCCGGAACGAATGCCGCGTCAAACTGCATTTCGCCGTCACAGGCAAGCTCGGGATGGGTTTCCTTGACGATTTTCGTTGCCTCGCGCATCAGGTCCGGACCCTCTCCGGCGGCAGAGCCATTGGTCGAGTAGGACAGCATGGCAATTTTCGGCTCAATGCCAAAGAGTTTGGCGGTCCGTGCGGTCTCCACCGCCACCTCTGCGACCTGCTGAGCCGCGCTCAGGGTCACATTCCCGTCCGCATCCTTCTTATCCGTGTAGGAAACGTTTATGGCACAGTCGCCCATGGCCAGTTTCTCCTCCCCGCGGATCAGAATCATGCAGGAGGAAACGATGTTTGCCCCTTTCCGGGTCTTCACCAGCTGAAGCGCCGGGCGCACGGTGTCCGCCGTGGAGTAGGTTGCGCCGCCCAGCAGGGCATCTGCCAGGCCTTCCTTGACCAACATGGTTCCGAAATAGTTGGCCTTGAGAAGCATTTCCCGGGCTTCCTCAGCCGTTGCCTTGCCCTTGCGCAGCGTGACAAAGTCCTCCACCAGCCGGTCCATATCCGCGAATTGGGAAGGATTAATGATTTCCAGTCCCTCAATGTCAAATCCGCCGTCCGCGGCAGCTGCTTTGACCGCCTCCGGATCGCCGATGAGCACCGGGGTAATGATCCCCTCCTGCTTCAGGCGGGCCGCCGCCTCAAGAATACGGGCATCGGTTCCCTCGGTAAATACGAGTCTGCGCGGTTCATTGGCCTTCAGCCGTTCAACGAGATTGGCAAACATATCGGGTACAGCCTCCTCCGCCGCGGCCAGGATGGACAGGCTCAGAAGCAGAACAAGCGCCAGAATCAGTCCCACAACTTTCTTCATAGACAAAACCTCACACCGGTGCGGCAGCCGGCACAACCCGGGGATGAAAACGGGTACCGCAGAATTCTCCGTTTCCCAGAGAGCCCCTCTGTCTCAGGCGACAGCGGCCTCTCTGTCCCTGCTCCGTTTACAGAAAACACCCCAAAGGCCTGCACCCCAGGCGGCCGTTTCAGACCGTTCCCGCGGGGAAAGTCTCGCGTCCCTGTACGTGCATCTGACCCTTTTGGTAGGTATACTTTAGCACATTTATGCCGGAAACGTCAATATCGCCCGTCTGGCCATGCTCATCGCTTCCCTTGACAGGTCCATATGTGCCTGCTATAATGCGCGACTGAATCAATCCGATGAAAACAGTGACACAGCAAAGCAGGACCCCGGGCCCATTCACGGCCCCCCGGTTTTCGCTCCTGGCCACGTCACTGATCTCCTTATATAAACAGAAAGGACACCACCCATGAACAGAATTACCTGCCACGATCTGACCAAAAAGTACGGCAGTAAAACGGCGCTGGATCATGTGAACCTCGAGCTGGAATCCGGACAGATCGTGGGTCTCCTCGGCCCCAACGGCAGCGGAAAAACCACGCTGATCAAGCTGTGCTGCCGCCTCCTTCAGCCCACCTCCGGCGAAATCCTGATCAATGGCCAGAAGCCCGGCAAAGCCAGCAAGGCCAGCATCGCCTTTCTGCCTGACCGGGATTTTCTCCCTGACTACATGCGCGTCAGCCAGCTGGTCACCTATTACGCCGATTTCTTCCGGGACTTCGACCGGGAACGGGCACATCAGCTGCTTTCCTCCCTCCAGATAGACGAGAAAACGCCGCTGAAGCGTCTCTCCAAAGGCAACCGTGAAAAGACCCAGCTGGTTCTCACCATGAGCCGTCAGGCAGAGATCTACATTCTGGATGAACCCATTGCCGGCGTCGATCCCGCCGCCCGGGATTTCATCCTGCGGACCATTATCGCAAACTATGAAAAAAACGCCCTGGTTCTCATTTCCACCCATCTGATTGCAGATGTTGAGCCTTATCTTGATCGGATCCTGTTCCTCAAAAACGGACAGTTCGTCCTGGATGGTGACAAGAAACAGATCTGTGCCGAGCGCGGAATGAGCATCGACGCGCTGTTCAGGGAGGAATTCGAATGCTGATCAAACTGTTTAAATATGATTTCGCCGCCCTGGGCCGTCTCCTGGCGCCCATTTCCGGTGTACTTCTCATCCTTTCCGCGGCGCTTGGATTCAACCTCCGCGGGGAGTTCAACCTGGAAAACTGGACAATGATCCCGATCATCCTGGGCGTTCTGCTCCTCTTCCTCGTTTTCTTTGCCTTTATGCTCACTTTCGTGCTGACTATCACCCGGTTCAGGCAGAATCTTCTGGGAAATCAGGGCTATCTTTCCTTTTCTCTTCCGGTCTCCACCGCTGAGCACATTGCCGGCAAATTCCTTGCCTCCCTCCTCTGGTTTATCCTGATCGGGATCGTTTCGGGCGCCTGCTTCTTTATTGTGGCCACCCTCAGTACACCGGAAATCCTGCGAAAGCTGACCCTCCCGTATATCCGTCAGTTCCTCGCCGAACTCGACCTTACCATTTCCCTGACAGATGTCCTGATCACCCTGCTGCTCTCCGCTTCCAGCGGTCTTTTACACATCTATGCCTCCATCGCCATCGGGCATCTCTGGCAGAAGCATTCCACGCTGCTGGGCATCATTGCCTATGTAGTATTGTCCATCATCAACTCCCGCGTTCTTTTCTATCTCTCCAGAACCCCCTTCTTTGCCGCACACTATACAGGCGCCAGCATCGCCTTTTATCTGGTCTTCTCCCTGATCTACGCGTTCATCTGCTGGATCATTCTGGAGCGAAGACTGAACCTCGAATAAAAAGAGCCAGTTTCGGTTTCCCCGAAACTGGTTCTTCTTTTTTATGCCCGATGACCGCCGCCTTATGCGGTATCCGTTCATTTGACGTGCGCTTCGTAATTTTCCTCTGTATAGACCGGAATGCCGGCACATCTGACCATTTCCGCAAATACCCCGTTTCCATCCGTCAGGGTTTTGGTAAACGTGCCGTCATAGATTTTCCCCGGTCCACAGGACGGACTTCTGGCCTTCAGAATCACCGCCTCTGCCCCCAATTCCCGGACAATTTGAAGCGCACGGCCGGCACCAGTGACAAAGGCATCCGTCACATCCTCCCCGGCCTGGTTGATCACACGCGCTCCGCGCCGTTCACTGGGAATACGGGGCGTGGGAAGGCCACCCAGAACCTCCGGACAGACAGGCACCGCCTTTCCTTCCGCCACCAGTTTCTGAATCGCCGGTATGGGTTTGGCCTTTCCGTCCATCCTGCAGGGAATTCCGGCAAGGCACGCGCTGACAACAAGCATCTTTATCCGTCCTCCCGCTGATTCAGTGCGACTCATAAACCGGGGATATCCATTCATACGCGTATCTCGGATCCCCGTTGGCGAGATAGATGACACCGCAGTACCGGAATCCTTCCCGGCGGACCGCCTGCTGCATCGGTTTATTGTCGGCATGGGTATCCACCCGAATATGCAGATAATGCTTCCGGGCAAATTCAACAGCCTCATGATAGACGCGGGAATGCGTTCCGTCGCTGGCAATCCGATGAATCGTCACATATTCCGAGTCATCCAGCCAGGCACCGTCAATTTTTTGGTAGGTGGGATCCTCGCCCGCATGCATCATGAAAACGCCGTAAATCCGGTTCTCATCCGTCACCATGGCATACAGTTCACCGCGTCCAATGTCCTCTTTCAGAATGTCCAGAGCCGGATATCCGTTCACCCACTGATTCATGTTTCCATGATCCCGCATAAACTGCCTTGCTTCTGCATAAATCTCATTGATAACCGGCAAATCTGTCTCTGTCGCTTTTCTGATCATATGTTCCTCCAAATGAAGTTTGTGTCCTGAGACGTTTTCCTGTTCTCACCCGCAAGCGGGTTCATTATGGTGAATCCGTCCGTTTTTCAAAGAGAAAGAATCAGCTGCTCCAGTTCCTGAGGGGTGGACACCACATATTTAGCCCCTGCCCCCTCCAGATTTTCACGATCCCTGAATCCCCAGAGAACACCGATTCCCGGAATTCCGGCATTGGCAGCCGTCTCAATGTCCACATTGGAATCACCCACATAGACGGCTTCCGTTCCGGAAACATTCAGCCGTTCCATGGCCGCAAACACACTGTCGGGGGCAGGCTTTCTCGCCCTGGACGGGTCATCTCCCACACTGACGGTTATCCGGTCACCAAAGTACTCCCGGCAAAGTTCCTGCACCGCAAAATCGATCTTATTGGATACAACGGCATGACGAATTCCCTCATTCCGGAGATGATCCAGCAGTTCCAAAATTCCCTCATAGGGTTTCGTGCAGTCCCGGCTGTGCCTGGCATACGCACGGAGAAATCCATCATAGACCGACTGGAACCGCTCGTTTCCTTCCCCTTCCGGGATTGCCCGGGTAATCAGCATCCGGGTCCCGTTTCCGACCATGTTTCTGACCTGTTCCCGGGAATGTTCCCCGAATCCGTTTTCCCGAAGCGCCAGATTCAGACTGTTCGTCAGATCATCCAGCGTATTGAGTAGTGTCCCATCCAGATCCCATACAACTGCCCGGATTTTTCCCATTCTCTGTCCATCCTCTCAGAAATCCTTTTGAATTTGAATGTCTTTCGTCTATCGTTGCAAGATTGCCAAAAACCACATCTGACAAAACTCCACACAGATTAATGCACACAAAACCGAATATCCGGATATTGTCAGCTGCAGCATGCAAATACGCCCTGATCATTCAATGGATATTGAAACTCATTCATTGATTATTAATGTGATTATCAGTCCGCATGTTCTTCCAGTGCTTGCTGTTGCTATTGCAATATGCCACTCCCTGTGTGCCTTTTTCGCAGACGTTTTTTAATACACTGAGAAAAAAGGAGATCAAAGCCTCCTGTTTCAATCATATATGGAATTAAGAGCACCCATTTATTAACGCTGAATGAACCCTTAACCCCGTATAATGAATAAAAACCATAGAATCCTCGAATCAGAAAACTGTTTAACGACGTACTTTTTTATTATGTTAAGCAATCGGGACAGCTCGTTTTTTTTCGAATTTACAACCAATATTATGAATTATATCCTCATTGCATCAATTAATCAATCATTGTTTTTCCCGAATTCAAATCCGAAAAAAACGAAAAAACAAAAAACAGAGAGATGGAATATCCGTCCATTGATGAAAAGACGGTTTCCATCTCTCCGTATCTTACATGTACATCCAGCCCTGGCGAGCCGTCCTTCTGTGCCGCTTAACCCATCTCAAGCATTCATCAGCGTCGCCGTTCAAAACGCGTTACAACAGATGTCCGCACTCCTTATCAAAGGAAAGCCATGCCGAGTCGCCCACGTCAAATACCTGCTTGTTAACCGGACAGTTGTCATTGATCTTTACCAGTGTATCGCCGACGCGAACGTGATAATACTGATAAGAACCCATGAAGCAGGACAGCTCCACCTTGCAGGGAATATCACCCTTGCTCTCAATCCGGATCGCCTCCGGCCGCAGGACGATTTTCCCCGGGGTTCCCGGTTTTCTCTGTGTATCCGAGACAACCTTTACGGGATTTCCGTTCACATCAACGGTAATATCGCTGCCGCTGGCGTCAACCACCTTACACTCAAGGAAGTTGCACTCCCCGATAAAGTCAGCAACGAACTCATTAACCGGGTGATAATAGATCTCCTTCGGGCTTCCCTGCTGCTCAATCACGCCTTTGCGCATGATAATGATCCGGTCCGAGATGGACATGGCCTCGCTCTGATCATGCGTGACATAAATGGCCGTAATTCCCAGCCGCTGCTGGATCCGGCGGATTTCGGTACGCATCTGTACGCGAAGCTTGGCATCCAGATTGGAGAGCGGTTCATCAAACAGGAGCACGCCCGGCTCCACCACCAGCGCCCTTGCCAGCGCGACGCGCTGCTGCTGACCGCCGGAAAGCTGGTTGGTCATGCGCAGTTCCATTCCGGAGAGCTCCACCAGACTCAGAATGTTTGAGACCCGTTTCTGAATTTCATCCGGGGACACTTTCCGCAGTTTGAGACCATATGCCACATTTTCAAAGACATTCATGTGCGGAAACAGCGCATAGCTCTGAAACACCATGGCTGTATCCCGCTTATTGGGCGTCAGTTCGTTAATAGCTTCCTTGCCAAGGTAAATTTCTCCCTCATCAGGGCTTTCAAATCCGGCCACCATACGCAGCGTCGTCGTTTTTCCGCAGCCGGAGGGGCCCAGCAAGGTAATAAACTCCCCCGGCGCAATATCCAGACTGACATCCTTTACCGCGAAAAAATCCTCGTGCGTTTTGGGGTCCTGATAGATTTTTGATATATGATCCAGGCGAACGCCTTTCGGTTCCTTAGCCATCTTTCTTCTCCTTCAGCAGATACATGCAGCGCATCCCCCGGATGCCTTGTCCTGTATCCAATTTCTGACAAACTGCCCCAAGGGCAGGCTGCTTTCACCAAAACGCTCAGGCTTTTTTCCTGGCATACTTTCTCGCTTCCCGCTCTGCCAGACGCTGTGACTTGCTGGCGCCAAGGTAACGGGTCACCAGGTTCATGATCATGATTGCAGCATACGCCATGGCAATCAGCACGCTGGCATAGGCGCAGGCCTCTCCGTACTTGCCTTTTTCCGCGAATTCATTGATCTTGCAGGTAATGAGCAGATACTGCGGCGTTACCAGCAGAATGACGGCAGAGATGGCCGTAATGGAGCGGACAAAGGAGGTCACCAGTCCGCTGAGGAAGGAATCCTTGATCAGCGGCAGGGTCACGGTCATGAACACACGTCCGCTTCCGGCGCCCATATCATAGGCGGATTCCTCAATGGACTTGTCGATCTGCCGAAGTGCAGAAATGCCGCTTCTCGTGCCAACAGGCAGTGAACGGACCACAAAGACAATGATCAGGATGAGCCCGGTTCCATAGATCCCCTGCAGAATGCCCGTGCGGAACAGTCCGCCGGAAAATCCACGGATGTAACCAATGCCCAGAACCGTACCGGGAACCGCCATGGCCAGCATGGAGACAAACTCGATGAACCCTTTCATCCGGAAGTTCTTTTTAACCACCAGATAAGAGATGATCATGGACAGAAGTGCCGTAATGGGGGCCGCAATGGCGGAGAGGACAAAGGAATCACGGAACGCCTTCAGTCCGTCATATTTGAGCAGATACTGATAATGCGTGAGAACCAGTGAATAATTCCGGCCCCAGAGTTTAAACAGTGAACCGAAAAACACGGAGATGTACATCATCAGAACAAATATGGAGACCAGCGTACACAAAATGGTCAGCGGGATGCGGACGCTCCGGTCCGTAATCAGCATTCTGGCCCGGCTGGCCTTTCCGGTCAGGGTCTGCGCCGTCTTTGCTTCCAGGTAATACTTCTGTACCAGGAACAGCACCAGCGTCAGGCTGAGCAGAATGACCGCCATCGCCGAGGCACCGGCTTTATCATAACTGCCGCCGGTTACCTGCAGATAAATCGTTGTGGCCAGAGTATCAAAGTCGCCGCCGATCATCATGGGATTGGCAAAGTCCGCAACGGACTCGATGAACGTCACCAGGAACGCATTGCCAAGACCGGGCAGAAGCAGCGGCAGAGTGACAGAGGTAAACACCTTCATCCGGGAGGCGCCCATGTCACGGCTTGCCTCCTCCAGAGACGGATCAATGTTTTTCAGCAGGCCGGTCAGCATCATATAGCAGACCGGGAAAAACGTCAGAATTTCGACGATCGCAATTCCATGCAGACCGTAAATGTTCGAATCATAGATTTTGAGCAGCGTCCGGGTAATCAGACCGCTCCGTCCGAACAGCAGAATCATGGAAAGACTCAGCACGAAAGGCGGAGAAACCACCGGCAGCTGCGAAACGACAGAGAACAGTCCGCGGACAAAACGATTCCGGATATCGACATAGACATCCACATAGGCAAACAGAAGTCCCAGCAGTGTCGAGCCGATACCCACCAGGAACCCCAGAATCAGTGTGTTTGTAAACGCTTTCCGGAACCGGTTCATGCCCATGACACGGCCGAATACCTCACCGGTCAGGCGGCCTGTGGTCACCGTTTCCCCCGCTTCGGTTGTCACCGTTTTCGTTTCATACACACTTTCGATAAGAAGCATGGAAAGAGGATACAGAATAAATAATGCCAGGAGAACCGTCAGGACACAGATCGTCACTACCAGAAGCGGATCACCAAAAAACTTTTTCCGGTCCAGCTGACGTGACTTGGATGTTGCCAAAGAAGAATCCCTCCCTCCTCAATTTTGGGCTTTTGCCGGAGCAGTTTCGCAAGGGGCCCGGATTTGATCCTCTGTCGCCTGCGAGCCGCCGTTTTGCTCATCTGCCGGAGCGGCTTTGCCCGAACCCGGACCTGAGCCTCTGTACCTGCGCAAGGCCCGCAGGTTTGAACTTGTTTGAAAAAAGGGATGGCTTTTGCCATCCCTCAGTTAATTCGGAGAGAATTGTCTGGATGGATTAACACAAATGAATCCGTTCCGCTTTACTCCGTCTTGAAACGATCGTCCTGTCCGACTGCGTTGAAGAAGTCCTCAACATACTTGGACGTGTTGGCCTTTGCATCCGCAAAGTCATAATCGATGACGTTCTCAGGATCAAGGCCTGCGTCAAGCGCCTGCTGCGGCTGGGTCGCATTGTCCAGTACCAGGAACTGATAGGACTCATTGTCCTTTGCAATGTCGACGCAGTCCGGGCTGAGGGCGAACTCAATCCACAGCTTGGCCGCGTTCTGATGCTTGGCATTCTTAAAGATCGCGGTGGAACCAACCTCGTAAGAGGTGCCGCTGGCCGGAACGATCAGCGCAATGTTGTCATACCCGTCAAGGATCTGGGTAATTCCGTCATGCAGGAAGCCGATGCCGATGACGCACTCACCGACGCCAACCTTCTTGGAAGGACCGGAACCGGACTTGGTGTACTGCTGGATGTTCTTGTCGAGCTCAACGAAGTACTTCATTGCTTCGTCGTGACCCTTCATCTGAACCATCGTGTTGATGATCAGCTTTGCCGTACCGGCGGTAGACGGGTTGGAGCTCCAGATCAGGCCCTTGTACTCGGGCTTGAGCAGATCATCCCAGTCCTTCGGTGCTTCGATCGCCAGGCGGGAAAGCTCCTCGGTATTGACCATGAATCCCAGGATGCCCTTATAGATGCCATACCAGTATCCATCCGGATCCCGGTAATTCTTGGAGGTCAGGTGAACCGCATTCTTTGCCTCATATGCCTCAAGCATTCCGGCGGAAGCCATCTCGGCATACGGATCATTTGTGCCGCCGAACCAGACATCCGCGGAGGGATTTCCGTTTTCCTCGGTGATCTTGGCCTGAACCTCACCGGTGGAAAGACGCTGATAGCTGGTCTTGATGCCAAATTCTTCTTCAAACTTCTGGCACGCAGCAGAAAGGTATGCTTCCTCACAGGAGCCATAAACGATCAGTTCGCCGTCTTCCTTTGCTGCGGCCACCAGGTCCGCATCAAAATCTCCGACAGCTGCCATAGCCATTGCCGAGAGGCTCATGGCAAAAACGAGTGCCATTACGAGTGCTAACAGTTTTTTCATAAAAGAGACTCCTTTCGTTTATTTCGCGCCGGTACAGTCCTAAACACTTCCGAGACCCGTACCTTACGCGTCATGAATGTATTATAAATGCATCCCGGAATTTTGTCAATTATTATACAAAGTTCCAACAATTCTTTCCGTTACCTGTCCAAACCGGTAAATTCCTGGTCAGCAGCACTGCAGGCTCCCCCTCATTTTCTGTGTTTTTCAATCCTGCATTCGTGAGTTTTGGTATTTTCATTATAGCTGACACCAACAAGAAGGATTTCACCGCCATATTATTCCCGGTATAGGAACCGGTTTTAATCAGGTTCTGATCCAATGCCCCGTCTGCACGGACTTAAGGATAGGCCTCATGAATTTCATTCGTGATTCTGTTTCCGATGTATTCAATGACTTCCTTGGGCTCTGCTTTCCCCAGAATGTTGGTCATATCCAGATAAATCACATCGTACTGATTCAGATGCTTTCCATAAGAAGGATCCTCTGCTATCGAATATCCGGCAAACAATTCCTGCGAATCACACGTTTTATCATAATACGCACACTGCGTTTGGGCGGCATAGGATTTTCCAAATCTGCGTGGCCAGCTGATACAGGTAAGCTTTTGCTTTGTTCCTATTGTACGATTGATTAAGCTGATCAGTCCCGTTTTGTCCACGTAATCCGATTTCACGATTTCCTCAAACCCGCTGTTTCCCGGGTTTAAAACCATTCCCATTCTCAAAGCCTCCGTTCTTTCACAATGGAAAGACCGAAAATTCGTCAAAAGACAGACACACTTTAAAGCGTTCCCTCGTACACGATCTTCCCGCCGACATGAACCGGATGAACTCCCTGCTGCTTCTTTTTGTTAAAATTGAAACTCAGCATATAGCCGGTCGTCAGGTTCCAGTAGTCCAGATATTCGCTCAGCTGTCTCTCGCCATCCGCATTATAGCGCGGTCCCCTCCAGATCTTCAGTTCAATAATGTACTGCTTTCCGAGGTAATCGACGATGACATCCGTTCTGCTCGGATTACGGGTCTGCGCTTCGATATAGTAGTTTCCGGTTCCATTGATGATCGGTTTCAGATACAGCAGGAACTGCTCTCTCCCGTCTTTTTCACGGAATCGTTCCTCAAGCGGCCCATAGATTTGTGTATAGGTTTCGATAAACCGCTCCATGATCAGCCGCATATTCAGTTTTCCGTCCGAAACAAACAGATTCTTTGCCCGATCTCCCTCTCGTGAAAAGACATTGTTCCTCAGTTCCTCCTCTGACAGGAAAAGATTGTAAAGTCTTGTTTCAAATATCCGGTTGGCCACTCTGACGGTATTGTGATCATTTCGGATCAGTCCGAACATTTGCATCAGCACAATATCCCTCTGGTCAGGATTCCATGTCAGTTTTGTTCCTTCCATCAGAATACTCCGGATGGCCGCTTTCAGTTCCGGGCAATTATTCAGATTCTTTGTCAGTGACTCAAACAGGGTATTTTTTTCTTCCAGAATCAGTTTAACCGCTTCTTCCAGTCCCCTGACCGTCCACGTTTCACGAAGACTCATCGTTTCGCTGACCCGCTCATCCATCAGCTGGCAGAGCCGGCTCACCAAAAAGGGATATCCTTCTGTATATTCACGGAGCAATTTTGCCATTGCTGCCGTATCCATCCCGGTATGATGATCCGCTTCATACTCCCCCAGCATCCCCCGGATGCCGTTCTCAGAAAGACTCATATCAATTGTGAAATCCGCCGCGATGTTCCAGGGACTGTTTTCCTTATGTTCATCCTCAGATCGTATCTTTGGCTTTACATGCTTTACGTCCGTCACTCCGGCAAGAATAACCGACTGAAAAGCCGGTGTTCCATCTGTATCACGGCCGATATATCCATCCCGAAGCTGTGCCAGAAAATCAAGAAAAACCTGATTATTTGTTGCTCTGTCTACCTCATCGATAATCAGAACAATCGGCTTTTGATTCTCCCGGCACCATCTGTCAAACAGTCTGAACAGATCATTTAGTTTGACCTTCTCACTGTTTCCCGCAAGATTTTGTAACTGCTCATAGATTCTGTCCGGAACAGGAATTTCTATATTGTCTCTGGTATCACACAGCAGCTGCGCCAGTCCCCTGGTAAACTCATTTTCATTTTCAAAATCGGCAGTCGTAACATCCTGAAAATCGATGCTGATGACATCATACTGTCAGACAACGCAAAGCCGAGCGCTATTATCGTAGTCGTCTTCCCATATTGCCTTGCCCGGTTAATGGTGAAATATTTTCCGGCATCCACCATCTGCTTGATCGCTTTCACCCGCTCGGAGAGGTCAACCATATAATGCTTAGATGGAACACATACCGCAGTTGTATTAAACGCTTTCACAAGTCGTCTCTCCCTACCTTTATTTTCTGCACTCCTTTTGCAGAAACGTATGCACGACACCGCGACACTGCTTTGCCAGAAAAAACAGGATGCCTTATTTCCAGCCTGATTCTCAGGTCCAACAGTCCCTCTCAAACTTTTGGAGGTCTCATGCCGGTGGGCCCCGCCGGCGGACAGATCCGCATGGCGGCCTTTACCGCAAATTTCTGGGCGATAAATGAGGCAATATACGAAACAACAAACATGATTCCGATGCTGCTGAAAATCGCACTGATCCAGACATTCATACGGGCAGGCTCCGGAATATTGGCATTCGGCAGAATATTGATGCCGGAGATGATCACGGTATTAAACGTGTTGATAACCAGAGACGGAACCAGATTGGACACAAGTTCAAAGGGCAGTGTCCGCTCTCTGAGTGAAAAAGCAGAAGCCAGACGATCTCCCAGCGGTTTGAGAGGGATCAGAAGGCCGAGCACCAGTGCAATCAGGAAACTGCAGAGGATATTCCGGATCAGTAACGGCGGCGAAAAAGGCTGCCTGTTCACCACAATCGCTGCGATAGCCATCACCACGCCCATGATCAGCGCCATAATGACCGTAACCACTCTTCCAAACTGCTTTCCGTTCTTCATTTATATACCTCTTTCTTTCTGCCCTTCAGCAGACGGTTATGATGGTCCTATTGTACCACAACTCAGGCAGAAAGCACAGACCGCTTCCTGACCGAATCCTGGTCTTTAGACAGTCTTTTGACACCGCGGCTCTTCCGGTACTCAGATTCGTCAAATCGGCGCTGCTCGTCGGGCACGCCGTTCCCCGGGCATTTTTCAAAAACAAAACCGGCGCCCCAGGATCGGGCGCCGGTTGGGCAGTTTATTCAGTTGAACGGTTTCCGGGGAGAAAGCGATTATTTGAACGGATTCTCCGTCGGATACGGCAAGCTGGCCGGCTGATTGTACGCAATATCTTTCACGCCCATGAAGCGGAACACTTCAAAGAGTGCCTTGCCGACATGGGAGAACGCAACTGCACCATGATGCGGATACCGCTTTTCAATCAGCACATGACGATAGAACCGGCCCATTTCCGGAATGGCGAATACGCCGATGCCGCCGAAGGAACGGGTCTTGACATCAAGGATCTCGCCCTCAGCGATATAGGCACGAAGCTGGCCCTCGCTGTCGCACTGCAGGCGGTAGAACGTGATCGGGCTGGCGGCCAGATCGCCCTCAAGGGTACCACGGGTGAAGTCCGGATCGCTTCCTTCCGGCTCCAGCAGACGATGCTGAATCAGCTGATACTTGACGGCACGGTCCGAGCACAGCTTGCATTCCGGCGTATTGCCGCAGTGGAAGCCCATGAACGTGTCAGTCAGGGAATAATTGTACTTGCCCTTGATATCCTCATCGTAAATGTATTTCGGCACGCTGTTGTTGATGTCCAGGAGCGTCACCGGATCCTGAGAGACGCACAGGCCGATATACTCACTGAGAGCACCGTAAATATCCACTTCACAGGAGACCGGAATCCCGCGGGAAACCAGACGGCTGTTCACATAGCAGGGCTCAAAGCCAAACTGGCTGGGGAATGCCGGCCAGCACTTGTCGGCAAAGGCCACATACTTGCGGGCACCTTTATGCTTCTCTGCCCAGTCCAGCAGCGTCAGCTCAAACTGTGCCAGACGGACGCTCATATCCGGATAGTATTTGCCCTCGCCCATCTCTTTGGCCATGTCCTCACAGACACCGGGGATACGCGGATCATTCTCATGCTCACGATAGGAAACCAGCAGATCCAGCTCACTGTTCTCCTCAATCTCAACGCCAAGCTCATACAGTCCCTTAATCGGGGCATTGCAGGCGAAGAAGTCCTGCGGACGGGGACCAAAGGTGATGATCTTGAGGCCCTGCAGACCGATCACCGCACGGGCAACCGGCACAAAGTCCGCAATCATGGCCGCCACATCCTCAGCGGTTCCCACCGGATATGCCGGAATATAGCCCTTGAGGTGACGCATGCCCAGGTTATAGGAGCAGTTCAGCATGCCGCAATAGGCATCGCCGCGGCCGTTGATCATGTCACCATCGCCCTCGGCGGCCGCAACAAACATGCAGGGGCCTTCGAAGCGCTCGGCAATCAGGGTTTCCGGCGTTTCCGGACCAAAGTTGCCAAGGAAGACAACCAGCGCGTTACAGCCCGCTGCCTTCACGTCCTCAACCGCCTTGAGCATGTCCAGTTCATTTTCAACCGTGACCTGGCACTCATACAGTTCGCCGGTATAAGCCGCCTTAATGGCTTTGCGGCGCTTCTCAGAAAGCTGAATCGGGAAACAGTCGCGGGAAACCGCAATCAGTCCCAGTTTCACAACAGGAATGTTCGTAATCATTTGAATGGTTCTCCTTTCATCTATCCAGGCACTGCCTTTTACAGATCGCCTGCAATATCAATGTTCTCGCCGGTCAGCACCGCCGCAGCCCCCTGCTTTGCCTCACTGGAGTCGGGATGAGCCAGCAGCCACTTGTTTCTCGCCCAGAGCCAGGAATCCTCCCTGTTGGGGCCGGGCGCCGGACGGTAATCGGTATTGGTGTTGAGCGGGAGCGCCACCAGCACCTGAAATCCCTTGTCGCTGTGTACATGGCAAGGTGCATAATGAAGCGTCGTGGCATAGACCTCAACCAGCACACCCGCAGGAACCCTGAAAGCCACAACCTTTCCGGTATCCAGTTTTCCGTCCTCAATATCATCTATCCTGGCAAGCAGAAGGATAAAGTCCTCTGTTCCCAGATTGAATTCACTGTCACGGTGATACTCAAGACAGTTCAGTTTGGTGTTGTGCCCGTTGCAGTACCCCATCTGGAAGGGCATGCCGCCGAAGAACGCCTCTCCGGCTTCCTTTGCCCCCCTGGCATTTTGCAGGGCAGGTTCAAGCGCCACATATGTCGTATCCGCGGGAACCGGCGTTCCGGCCAGTGCCTGGAGGATGCCATCCAGCTGGTATCCCTCAACCACACGTCCATAGGCCTTGAAAAGCGGATCCGTTACAGCATGAATAACCATATTCTTTCCTCCCTCACGATCAGCACGCTGATCTTTCGCATTGTTTTTCCTGAATGAATTACAGCTTTGCCAGATCCCCGTAAACGCCGGCCAGTGCCGGATAAACGGATGTGTAAATCCGGTAATACGGTTCATAGGCTGCGCTGTTTTCCGCAATGGGCATGGACGGATCTTTCTCGCGGATGATCTTTTCGCAGGCCGTCGGAATATCCTTATACAGTCCGACTGCCGTGCCGGCAAGAATCGCCGCACCGGTCGCCGGTCCCTCTGCATTCTGCACCGTTTTCACCGGCATGCCGAACACATCCGCCATCATCTGCCGCCAGAACGGACTCTTTGCGCCGCCGCCACAGGCCAGCATGGTTTCCGGCACCACATTCATGCCGCGCAGAATATCCAGGTTCTGACGCTGTGAATAAATGACACCCTCCATCACGGCACGCAGGAGATCCCGGCGCGTATGCATGGCCGACAGGCCGACAAAGGCACCGCGGGCATCGCTGTCCAGGATCGGCGAACGTTCGCCCATCAGATAAGGAACAAACAGCAGACGATTGGCACCAATCGGGCTGAGTGCCGCTTCCTCATTCATGAGCACGTAGGGATCCGTTCCCATCAGCCGTCCCGTTACCATCTCATTGTCACAGAACGTATCTCTGTACCACTTCAGCGACAGTCCGGCAGCCAGTGTGCAGGACATCACGGTCCAGGCACCCGGAACCGCGCTGCAGAAGGTATGGACTCTGCCTTTCGGATCGATCTGCACGCGGTCAGAATGGGCAAAAACCACACCGCTGGTCCCGATCGTTGTAAAGGCCTTTCCCTGCACGGCAACACCAGTGCCCACTGCACCGGCCATATTGTCCGCCGCACCTGCTGCCACGGGCATTCCCTCTGCCAGGCCGGTCACCCTGGCGGCCTCGGC